>NZ_JBIDAJ010000014.1:0-207864 GCF_043202395.1 Streptomyces sp. NPDC048197 | reverse complement strand
ATGAGCAGCCGCAGCACCTCGGCCGGGAGCTGACCGGCGGCGGAGGAGCGGATGATGAAGTCGGTGAACCGGTCGAGGCCGAACTCCGCACCGTCCGCGTCGCGAGCCTCTACGACACCGTCGGTGTAGAGCAGGACACAGTCGCCCGGTTCCAGGGTTGTCTCGTGGACCTTCCGGGCCGCCGGGGCGAGGTGGCCGACCAGGCCGATCGGAGGCTGCGGGGGACTGTCCAGTACGCCGCCGAGCACCCGCTTGGCACGGATCAACAGCGGCGGCGGGTGACCGCGATTGACCCAGCGCAGCACCCCGGTTTCGGCGTCGAGTCGGCATAGCACACCGGTGCAGAACTGGTCGGGCAGCCGCTGGGCGAGCGCCTGGTCGACGGAGGCGACGACGTCGGCCAGATCGCCACCGCCGCGGCGGGCGTTGCGCGCCGCCCCCATGGCCACCGACGTGGTCAGGCCGGCGGTCAGATCGTGACCCATGGCGTCGAGAATCATGGTGTGCAGCACGTTCTTGACCACCGAATGGTCGAAGGCGTCGCCAGCGATCTCGTACGCGGGTTCCAGGACCGCGGTCGAGACGCATCTGCTGCTGCCGATGGTGTGGGGCGGCAAGAAGGCCCGCAGCATCTCGGCGGGCAGCTGCATGGGCGCAGTGCGGGTGCGGGCAGCAAGCCAGTCGCTGTAGCCGCGCTTGGAGGTGATCAACATGGCGAAGAGATGGGCCAGGGCCTGGCTCCGGCGCATCCGCAGCCCGTCGAGCGAGGCGGTCCGCACCTCCAGCACGCCCAGCCGCTCCGCGCCGTCGACCAGAGGGAGCCAGACGGTCAAGCCGTCGTCGGCCTCAGCCACCCGCGGGGAGACCGTGCGGTACGCCCAGCCGGCCGACGAGCGCTCCACCAGCAGCGGTTCCGCGTCCTCATCGAGTGGGATGAGCAGGCGTTGTTGCAGGTCAGCGAGGTAGATCAGCGCGGCATCCAGGCCGAAAGCCGAGGCGCACCGATTCGCCAGGGCAGGCATCTCGACTGGCAGAGCTGTCTGCGCCTCGATGATCAGCTCTTCCAGCCGACTCTCGTCGACGGCGGTGTCGGAGGACGCGTGCGGTGGGTCCGACACGGGGATCACCCCTTCCGTGCCCAGTCTCACACCGATCCCGGCTTGTCTCCTGTCAGGCAAGATCGCGGCCAGCGCGAGAGCGGCGGGCAGCGAGCTCGCCCCGGGCACACCTCGTGAGCCCGCCACCCTCCGGCCACTCGAACCCATCGGCTCGAACCAATCGGCAGCTTCTTCGTCGTGACAGTCGGGCTCAGCGCGTGCTCGGCGGGACCGACATCTACTTCGGTATCGAATGAGGTCGGGACCAGCAAGCCCAACCGGGGTGTGCGGGCTCGGTCGCTGCAGCGGGTGGGGCGCCATGGGCAGCAGCCTCGGGGCGCACCACCGCAGATCGCAGAGGCCCAGCCACGCGGCGCTCGGCGTCCGGACGGCCAAACAGGTCCGCTGCCTCGGCCGCAAGTGCCAGTAGTGCGTGGCTCGCGGCTTTAGCTCGGCGCTTCCCGACCACGACTTCAGCCAGCTCATCCCCTGCAAGGCCGACACGTGCCTTAGCCTCCATGGTCTGGCTGGGTCCGTATACGGCCCACTGTCGCCCCGGCGCCGCGTGAGTACACGGGGACGTGGAGTACGGCGACGATGTTGCTCACCAATTGGTGGTCCTGCCCGCCGCTCACTGCCTCCCGACGAAACCCATGCGCCGCATGCGCACCACTGCGCACCTCTGCGCGCCCCAACTCAGCGCCCCACATGGGGTGTTCCTCAGCGGCCGGCACCTGCCAACATCTTCTGTCTACGTTCCGAGGCATCAGTGGGGTGTTGCATGGCATCAGCGCAGAACAACGACCAACGGCTGCTCGACCGGATCCTCGAGGACCAGCACCGGAAGCTCGCACCCGACAAGACCCGGGACGACTTCTTCACCTTCTTCTCAGCCGACAAGGCACTGCAGGATTGGGACCTCGACAACGACGAAATCACAGACGGGATCGTGGACGGCGCCCACGACTGCGGCATCGACGGCCTCTGGACGTTCGTCGACGAGCGGTACATCACCGCTGACGCTCATCAATTCCTCCCGCCCCGCGCCACCAAGATCGAACTGGTGATTCTCCAGGCCAAGAACACCTCGGGCTATCAGGAGACAGTGATCGAGAAGCTCCACTTCCACCTCCCCACTCTGCTCGACATGGGGCGAGAGGAAGAAGACCTGATCGACCACACCAATGCCAAGCTGTTGGACCGCACCCGTCGGTTCCTCCATGTGTTGGAGGAGTTGGCCTCCTCATTCCCACAAGTCCGAATCAAGGTCATCTACGCCAGCAAGGCGGCCGAAACCCCACACCCCAACGTCAAGTCCAAGGGGGACCGACTCCGCAGAGAACTCGCCAAGATCACCTCCGACACCACAGCGGAGATCGAATACCTCAACGCGGCAGATCTGCGCGAGCGCACCGCACGCGGCGCGAAAGCCGTCGCCCAACTCGTCTTCACCGAAACACCCATGAGCACCTCGCTGGGGGAAGGCTACGTGTGCCTGGCGCGCCTTGACGAGTACTACCGGTTCATCACCTCGGACAACGAGGCTCTCAGGCTGGAGCTCTTCGAGTCCAACGTCCGCGACTACGCCGGTTCGACCGTAGTCAACAATGCCATCGGGGAAACCCTCAAGTCCGGTACCGGTGAGGACTTTTGGTGGTTCAACAACGGTGTCACAGTGGTCGCCGATGCCGCCCAGATCGCCGGCAAGAAGATCGTGATGAAAGAACCCCAGATCGTCAACGGCCTGCAGACCAGCCACGAGATCTACAGTTACGTGCAGAACGGCGGCCAGCACCGCGACCGATCACTACTGGTGAAGATTGTCGTGGCACCCGAGTCCGGGACCGCAAGAGACCGCATCATCCGCGCCACCAACAGCCAGACTCAACTGCCCGCCGGCGCCCTACGCGCCACCGAGTCCATCCAGAAGGACATTGAGGAAAGCCTCCACCAAGCCGGCGGCTACTACTACGAACGGCGCGCCAGCTACTACCGCAACCTCGGCTTTCCTCTTGATCGCGTCGTCAGCATGGCTCGCCTGGCGAGGGAATTCACTGCCTTCGCCCTCCGAGAACCGCACGTGGCGCTCCGGCACTCGGACGCGCTGCTCCTGGACGACCAGCACTACGTCCAGATCTTCTCCACCCGACACGACCTGGACATCTACCGGCTGAGTCTGGACATCCACACGCGGCTGCGCACCTTCCTCACGCAATACGCGGAAGACCACCCGTTGCTCGGAGAAACCGTGGAGAACTGGCTCTATCCTCTGGCGTCGATGTCGGCCCACACCCTGACTCGGCTGCGCCAACCGTCCCCCCGCGACCTACTGAACATCGACCTCGACCATCTGAACGAGGCACTCATGACCCGCATGACGGGCACCCTGGAGCACAACTTCAAAGCTGCTCTGCGCCGCAGCAAAGCCGGCGGCGTCGACCGCATCGCCCGCACATCCGACTTCACGATCAAACTCCGGCAGGCCGTCATCGCACAGGCCCGCTACCGCATCGAAAGGTAGCCCGAACTACCACCTGGGCGGGAACAGCATGCACGATCAGAGCACCTTCGACAGATACACACCGATTAGCCCCGGGATAGAGGATCTCCTGCGCAACATTCATCAGGGATCAGTGGTGAGGGCGACCCTACCCGGAGCTCGCCATCCGTCCACATTCAGTTTTCCGCGCATCCTTTGGACGGCAACGTGCAGATGGCACCGCGCCGGAGAACTTGGCACAAGCAGTTTATGCGGATAGGTCGGCGGGACGCTGAACTCTGGCGTGAGTTAGCGAGGGAGCGGAGCCGCCATGTTCCCACCGCGCGGTGCATCTGGTGGACACGGGCCATACCTGTGCAGGATGGCCCGATCCCCCAAAGTTGGCCAGTTCCCACGCGAGCCCCTGCCCCGCGTGCCCCCCGATGGACGATACGACGACCCCTCTACCTATGGCCTGTACGGTGGCCGACTACCCGCCGCGAAATTTTGAGGACTGACGTTTCTTTTCGTACAGCAGAGTGGCACTGCGTTGGAGGACTTGGTTGGCGGATGAGCCGCAGCTGGCCCAGTGAACGACGAATTTCGCATCCAACTGGACCGTGCCGTTTTTGCCGCCCAAGGATATGCGGCGATGGCACGCTCCACGCATCTGGTCTGCAGCTTTGTGGGGCACCCTGCTTGAGTCCGGGTCGTTCATCAGCACGATGAATTCGTCACCGCGTATGCGGGCAATCTCGATCTCGCAGTTGTAGGAAGATGCTGCGTCAAGCAGTCTGTGAGCGATTTCGGCCAGCACTTTGTCCCCAGCCTCGTGCCCAAAGCGGGTGTTGATCGCCTTGAATCCGTCAAGTCCGTAGTGCAGCACGGCCAGTCCGGGCAGCGCGCCCCCCGGCTCGCCCTTGTGCCTGTGCGAACGACTGACGGACATCGACGAAGCACTGGCCATCATTGCATCGGCAGAGCCCTTGCCCTCGGGCACCACTCCGCACAGCTGCCCCGCCAGGTGACGGCGCAATCCCGCCTCGCTGAGTAGGCCGGTGAGCGCATCGTACGTTGCGTCCTTCTCGTGGATCTTGCGCTCCTCGATGTCCGTGACATGGGTGAGAAGGTACTTCGGCCCGTCGTCAGGTTCGGCCACGACAGAGGTGCGCAGGGAAACCCAGAGATATTTCCCGTCGCGTCGGGCCAGGCGCACCTCTGAGCGTCCGCCCTCGGCTTCGGTATTCAGCATGGTGCCGATGTCCTCGGGGTGAACCAGGTCCACCAGCGAGAGCCGTCGGAGAGCCACGGCGGGTCGCTCCAGCAGCCGGCACAGGGCGTCGTTCGCACGCACGATGCGGCCGTGCTGGTCCCCGCCCATCTCGGCGATGGCCGCCCCGGACGGCGCGTACTCAAACGCCTGACGAAAGGACTCCTCGCTGGCCCGCAGCGCCTGCTGTTCGCGTTCCAGCCGTACAAGTGCGCGCTGCATATTGGCTCGCAGCCGAGCATTGCTGATAGCGATGGAGGCGTGGAAGGCGTATGCAGTCAGCGCATTGCGCCCTTCCGGACCGGGGCGGTGGCCGTTGCGCGGGCGGTCCACGGAGAGCACGCCGAGAAGCTCTTTACGGATCGTGAACATGGGGGCGTAGAGCCGGTCTCCCGGATTCCACCGGCCTTCATCGTACGGCTCCGAACTCTCTGCGAAGAGCTCCGGAACACCGTCCTCGTCCAGGATTCGACCCTCGGAATGCGGTATGAAACGCAGGCCGTCCTGGTCCTCGCCCACCGTGAGACGTTGCTCCCACGCGGCGCGCGACCCGACCCGGCCAGCCATCAGCGCTTCGGCCGACGTGCTGCCTGCCACGGCCGCGACCACAAGGTCCCCGTCAGGACGAACCAAGTTGATCGCAGCCAATTCGTACCCGAATCCGGAGACGATACCGTCGACCACGGCCTGCAGCGTGTCCGCGAGAGTGCGAGCCGTGTAGAGGTCGGCGGTCGCCAAGTCCGTCACAAGGGGTTGAGGTACGGACGAACCATCGCCGCCGCGGCCAAGGGCACGGGGCGTTCCAGCCACAGGTTTATATGCGGGATTGCGGACGAAGGCAGCCTGCCCGAGTTGGTTGCGACACAGCCGCTGGGGTTCCGGCCGGTCCCGGGTGACAAGCCTGGTGCGCAATCGGGCGAAGATCGCGTCCAGGCTGAGGTACTCCGGCCCGCTCGGCACTCCCTGCTGAAGGACCGTGACCCACTCCCCCGTGAAGGTGGTGAGCGGTTCGCCGGGTGGCGAGAGCGCCACGGCCGTCTCGGCCGCCGCCGCGAGCAAATAGGTGCCGTCGACGGCGAGTTCGGCCGAAGCGGACTGAACTCCGAACGCCCGCGCACTGTAGCAACAGTCGAGTACGACGATCCGGCGTGTGGCCGCGCTTCCCTCCACCTCCCTGCGGATCCACTCGTAGGGCACTGCCGAGTCATAAGCGAACTTCGGGTCGCTGCCCTCGATGGCCAGATGCAGCTGACCGGTCCTCGGCTCGATCAGGCCGTGGCCCGCGTAATAGATCAGCAGGGTGTCGGTGGCCTCGTCCACGGCTCGCCGTACGGCCCGGGACACATCTCGCGGAAGGGCGGGATCAGCGACCACGGTACAGTGGTCAGGAGGCAGGTTCCAGATATCGCGGAACAGGTCGCGCAATGCGATCAGGTTGCCCCTCACCGCGGGCAAGTCGTCCAACTCCGAGAATTCACTGCTGCCGATGAGTAACACCCGGGTCTGAAGCGGGTCAGGCAGGTTGTCCAAGGCTCTGGCCGTCGCCTCACTCACCGAGCAGCCGCTGCACGGCCTGGGCGGCCTCGTCAGTGGACGAACCGCTGATCTCGATCTTGGTCCCATCGGGCCGCTCGATGATCAGAGTGGGGGGCTGCGGCCTGGTGGATCGCCACTGGGCAATGCTCATGGCCAGCGATGCTGCGCTGAAGCCGCTGCTCAGGACAACGGACAGGACGTCGAGGGCGGTGCCCTGGTGCCCCACGGCCTCGGCTGCTGTGCTCATGAGTTCAGCGCTGGTGTGGCGTCGCACGCCCCGGTCGGCGACCAACCAGGCGCAGAGCGAACGCAGCTCCACTTCGGCCTCGCCGCTTGCGCACTGCACCGTAACGTTCAAGTCTCGCCCCTGGTGTGTGACGACCAAATGAGTGTCTCAGCATAGGCTTTTACAGAGGGTGAGAGGGGCGAACGGTCCGGATGGAGGAAGCCGGCAGGAGCAACCGGCCTGGAGCGGCCGCGTCGTCGGCGGCAAGGAGATGTTGTGGGCGCCGCTGAGCGTGTCGACGCGGCCCGATACGCCTTCTCGGAGCACCAGTTGGCCGTCGGGATCACGAGGCTCCCCCCGCCGCCTTACCGAATTACACATAGGTCAGCCTCGCGCGAGTGTGCCCGTGGTAGTACCGCCAACCGTGCCGACTTCGCGCCTGGTGGCGCCGAGGGCGACGGGGCACGCAGCCAAATCTCGCGGTGCGCGGGAGCGGCGTGGTTGTCCCCTGCGGCCCGGGAGGCCGCAGGGGACCATCCCCTTCTGGGCTGCCGCTCAGATCAACACTTCGTGACCCACTTCAGGCTCCCCGGGTAACCCCAGTGGTGCTTCATGCTCTTATGGGCCTTCACCTTCTTGCAGCGGCTGTCAGGACCGTGGTTCACCACCACCTTGAGCCAGACGGTCCGACCGCAGTGGCTCTTGATCTTCAGGTGGTCGGTCCATCCCGAGGTGTTCAGGCTCCCGTGTCGCGCACACTTGGGGACCGAGTGGTGCCAGCGGATGCGGGCCTGGATGTTGTCGGTCTGTGTCTGTGCACTCCGGCCCTGCGGCTTCGCATGCTCTGCGGGGGCCGCGTTGACCGGGGCGATGGCGCCAACTCCCAGCGCTGCGGTCGCGATGCCGACCGCGGCGGCGTGGCGGATCACGTGCATGATGCTTCCTCTCGGTTGGTTCTGCGGTTCATGTCTAGACGTCGAGCCCGCCGGAATACGGCAGGCCCTGCTGCCGTTCCGCTGCACCCGTGGCACCTGGCCTGTCACGGCGGGAGCACCTGTGGGGGCGGCCTGGTGCTTCGGCTCCCCTTCTCTCTCCGCACCCGGCGCGTGGCCTTCTGTCGGTGCCCGGGGCACGGGGCGCGCACGGCGGCCACCTCGAACGGCCGGAAGGCACGTCCGCGGAGCCGACCTACGCCCCTCGCGCTCACTACCCTGGATGATTTGGTTGGGCGCTCCGCTGGACGGGGCTCTGGACGAAGCACTGGTACGGCGGACGCACTGGTGGCCGGCTTCAGGGGGAGGGGTATGCATGGGAGTTGACGGCGTTCAGGACACACTGCGCTTCGCACTGTTCGGGCCGGTATGCGCCTGGCGCGGGGACCGGCAACTGGATCTCGGAAGCCCGCGCAGACGTGCCGTTGCGGCGGTGCTCCTCCTCCACGCCAACCGACTCGTCGGCAGGGAACGGCTGATTCAGGCCGTCTGGGGCGACCCGGCGCCTGCGTACGCCGTCAACCAGCTCCAGAAGTACGTATCCGGCCTGCGCCGGGAACTGGATCCAGAGCGGCGCCCCCGGTCCGCCTCGGAGACGTTGCGGTGGTCCGACGGCGGCTACTCCCTTTCCGTGGCGCCGGAGGGGCTCGACCTCGAGACCTTCAGGGAGCGGGTTGCGCGCGGCCGCGCCGCCCGGGCCGAGGGGGATCTCGTACGGGCCACCACCTGCCTGCACGAGGCGTTGGAGCTGTGGCGTGGTCCGGCCCTGGCAAACGTTTCCGGACTCTATCTGGACGGGGAGCGTGACCGGCTCACCGAATGGCGCGCCACGGTGCTGGAGGAGCGGATCAATGCGGATCTGGAACTGGGACGGGAATCGGAGGTGGTGGCCGAACTGACGGGGCTGGTGGCGGAGTTCCCACTCAGAGAGCGATTAGGGGCCCAGCTGATGGTGGCCCTTTACCGGTGCGGTCAACAAGCCGAGGCGCTGGCGACGTACGACAAGGTGCGGCGGACCCTGCGGGACGATCTCGGTGTGGATCCGGGCCCGGAGATCCAGAAGGTGCACGCCCGCATACTCCGCTCGGACCCGCCGTGGCCCCCGCACAAGCCGCCGGCACAGCCGCTTCACCACGGGGACTCGCGACAGGAGGCCGAGCCCCACGAGCCCGTTACCTCGCCCGGCCTGCATCAACTGCCCATGGACGTCTACGACTTCGTCGGTCGGGAGGCGGAAATGCAGGAGCTTCAGCGGTCACTGTGCGGGCCGGGCACGGAGCACGATGCCGTACACGGTGCGGTGCCTCTGGCGGTCATCGAAGGAATGGCGGGGGTGGGCAAGACACGACTCGCGGTGCGCGCCGCGCACCACCTCGTCACCGCGGGGCACTACCCCGACATGCAGTTGTGGGCCGACCTCAAAGGCTTCTCCCCCAGCAGCCCTCCGGCGGATCCGGCCGAGGTACTGGAGGACTTCCTGCGGCTGCTGGGTGTCCCCGGCAGCCGGATCCCGGCCGGAAGCGGGGCTCGCGCGGCGCTGTATCGCGACCGGTTGGCCGGACAGCGTGCCTTGGTGGTGCTGGATGACGCCCTCGACGAGGAGCAGGTACGGCTGCTGCTGCCCGGGGCCCCGTCCTGCGCACTGCTGATCACCAGTCGCCGGGTGCTCTCCGGCCTGGACGGTGCACATACGCTCCGCCTGGGCACGTTTTCACCCGAGGAGGCGTTGTCGCTCGTGGCCCAAGTCTCCGGCCGCCAGGAAGTCGGTCCGGACTCCGAGGCAGCCCGGCGGCTGATCGAGTTGACCGGGCGGTTACCGCTGGCCGTCGCGTTGGCAGCGCGACGGCTGCGCGCCCGACCCGCCTGGACGGCGGAGGACCTGGCGCACCGGTTGGACACCGACGAGCACCGGCTGGAGCAGCTCACCGTCGGCACGCGGGCCGTGGCGACGGCCTTCGAGCTGTCCTACCGCTCGCTCCCCACCACGCTTCGGCGGGCGTTCCGGCTGCTCAGCCTCCATCCGGGCGACGACTTCACACCTGCCTCGACGGCCGCGCTGCTGTGTGTGAGCTGCGTCGAGGCCGAGCGCCAGCTGGAGTCGCTGCTGGACGAGCATCTGCTGCAACAGGAAACCTTCGGCCGCTACCGCTACCACGACCTGCTGCGCCTGTATGCCGCTGAGCTCGCTCGCGCCGAGGACGACGAGCCGGCGCGGCACGACGCCGTGCGACGCGTGGTGGACTGGTACTGCTCGGCCGGCGAGGCCGCGCGGCACGCCCTGGAGCCCTGGCGTGCACCGGCCCAGGACGGTGGACAGGCCGGCTCCCGCCTCGCGTCCGTCGGCGGCGGGCACACCGACCGGCCGACCGCCACCACCGCGCTCGACTGGCTGGAGCGGGAACGCTCGAACCTGCTGGCCGTCTCCCGTGCGGCCGCAGGCAACGACCAGCACGACACCACCTGGAGGCTGGCGACCGCGGCCCACGCGTTCCTCGCGCATCACGCGTACGGCACCGACAGCGCCGAGGGCCTGCGGCTGGGGCTGGAGGCCGCCCGGCGGATGTCGGACCCCGTCAAGCAGGCACGCATCATGCGGGATCTGGGGGTCATGTACGACGGCCTGGGCAGACACGAGGACAGTGCGGCCCAGTACCAGGCCGCTCTCACCCTCTCCGAGGCAGCAGCGGATGTGCACGGCACGGCTGAAGCGCTGTCCGGACTCGGCCGCACCTCGTACGCCCTCGGGCACTATTCGCAGAGCGCCAGGCAGTGTGGACAGGCACTGACGGAGTTCAATAAGACGGCGGACCGGCACGGTCAGGCCCGGTGCCGCGGGGGGCTGGGAACGGCGTACTGGTTCATCCCGGGCCGCCATCTCGAAAGTGCCCGGCAACACCGGTGGGCGACAGCTCTGTTCGAGGCGACCGGTGACGCACGCGGACAGGCACATGAAGCAAGCAATCTCGGCCTGGCGCACTGGATCTTCGGCAACTACGCGCAGTGCGCGCGCCACCACGAACGAGCCCTCGCGCTGTTCCGACAGAACAGCGACCTGCGCGGGCAGGCGATCGCGCGCCACGGGCTGGGGCTGGCCGCCTGGCATCTCGGGCGGCCCGGTGCGGCGCGGGACCACCACCGGTACGCGCTCGGTGTCTTCCGGGAGCTCTCCGACCGGCGGGGCGAGGCCATCTCCCTGCAGCGTCTGGGATTCGTGCAGTGGGCCACCGGCCACTACGCCCAGGGCGAGGAACTCCTCCGCCAGGCCCTCGCCCTCAGCGTCGGCATCAGCAACCGCCAGACCGAGGCCTGGACGCTCACGTCCCTGGGACTCCTCTGCCAGCGGCTCCAGCGCACCACGGAGGGCCGGGAGCACCTGCGGAAGGCGCTAAGGATCAGCCGGACGATCGGTGACCGGCGCTGCGAGTCCGGTGCCACCCTAGGACTGGCCTTGACGGTCCTTCACTGCGGACGGCCCCAGAACGCCATGGAAACGGCCGGTCGGGCATTGGTGCGAGCCCGGAACCTCAACGATCCGCACAGTGAGAGCCTGGCGATGATCATCCTGGGGCTGGCCTCCTGCGCACGCCGCCGACCTCACGAAAGCGCCAAGTGGCACCGCGAAGCCCTCGCTCTCACCCGGAAGACCGCCGAACCGTTCACCGAATCGATGGCCCTCACCGGCCTGGGGCACGTCTGCACGGAACTGGGGCACTACGACGAGGCGGAACGGCACCTGAAGACCGCCCTCGCCATCCGGGAGCGCATCACCGACCGCCACGGTCAGGCCGACACCTTGACGGCATTGGCAGATCTGCTGGACACAACAGGCAGATCCCAGACAGCGCGGTCCAGGCGGGCCCACGCCCTGTCGATCCTCAAGCAGATCGGCGCCCCGACCCGCGAAGACGTCAATGACGACGCGACGCCCTGACAGCGGCAGCTTCGAACGTCCGGCACGCTCTGCCGAGGTTTCACCAGCCTGCGTCGCGCTGGACCGGTCCGGCGACCGGGAGACGAGATCTCCCCGGGCATCCGTCGAGAGCGGCACCCGCATGCAAGCGGAAGCATGCAGGCAGGCACCGAGTCGACGCCGCCACCGCTGGAGACGGCTGGTCCCGGGCGATGGGCGGCACGGCGTTGTTCATGGCACCGCTGGCCGCGAAGCAGCAGGACCTGGGGTCAGCTCCCGGTAAGCAACTGTCGGACGACGTATCCGGCGGAGTCGACGCCGGAGCGGCGCCCTCCACCAGGGCAGCGACGGCTATGTGAGGGTTGTACGCGGCCAGCCAGCCGTTGGCGTGATCCCCCCTCCCCTGTGCCCGTCTTCGCCCCGACGCCTGCGAGTCCGCTCAGACGTGGCGTCGCGGTACCGCTGGTGGCCACGGTGCGCATCATCGACTGCAGGTACCCGGCCGTACGGGCGGAGATGGATCGGGGCGCGCTGTCCTGGTGCTGCCCCGGCAGGATGATCGGCTGCTTGCAGCCGACGTTGCGCACGGTCGCCGCCACGGATGCCATGAACAGCGGCGTGGCCGTGACCTTGCCCCGGCCCATGAACTGGGCTGCCTGCTCGCCGCCTTGGCCATCCGACGGAATACTCGGGTCGGTGGTGGCCACGCCGCCGCCGGCGCGGAAGCGCAGCGGAACCCGCCGGATGGCGGTTCCGCTGTTCACGCTGACTGCACTCGTCGCCGGGGCCACGTGGGTGGCTTGCGCCTTGCTCCACCAGAGGATCACCGCCTCGGACACGTGCGTCGTCGAGCCCAACCGCCGAGCTCGCCCAGCCCTACATCGAGACCTGACCGCGCATCCTTTCAGCGGGGCACACCCTCGGAGGGCAGTTCACCGAGGTAACACTCGTCGCTCAGGTCGAGGGAGCCAGCGAGGTGTTGCCGAGTACCGGCAGGGCGCAGGGCCAGCCCGGGGTGACTGCCATACGGGGTGAAGGTGGTGTCGTGCAGGCAAGCGGCCGGGCGGGCTCATGGTTCAAGTGCCTGGCCGTCCGAAGAGAGCGCCGCCCGGATCTCCGCGGAGGGTGCGCCGGCCTGATCTCAGCCTCAGCCGTTGAGGGCGACTCTGCAGTCTCCAAGGCAGTTCACCTGAGCATCACTGCAGAAGCATCAGTGGTGTGCAGAGACCGCGAGTGTTAAATTGGGCAATCGCCCAAGACGATCGCCCAAGGAGTGTACTTGTCTGGTCAGACCAACGCCGAGCGCGGCCGGATCGTGCGTGCACAGCTGCTGGCTGCCGCGCGGGAACTCATCGGCGAGCTCGGCTGGACCGCCGTGAGCACGCGCAACCTGGCCGAGCGGGCCGGCGTCCGTCCGGGCCTGGTGCACTATCACTTCGAGTCGCTTCAGGCGCTGCTGCGTCAGGCCGTGGTCGAAGAGATGCGCCGCATGCTCGACGGCACCACGGCACTCCTCACCACGGCCGCGAATCCCACCGCCGGCATCGAGGCGATGCTGTCCGACCTCGACCGGTACACCGGCGCCGACCCCACATCCCTGCTGTTCATCGAGGCGTACCTCGCCGCTACCCGCGATCCCCGACTGCACGAGCAGATGCACGGACTCGTGATCGACTTCCGCAACAACCTCGCCACGTCGCTGGCCGGCGCGGGCCACCCCCGGCCCGAAGCGGCCGCGACCGTCGTCATGGCCGTATTCGACGGCTTCCTCCTCCACAAGGGACTCGACCCGGAACTGTCGGCCGCGGACATCGCGCCACTGCTGCGCCAACTCACCGACACCGAACCGAACGGAGAGCACCGATGAAAGCCCTCATCTGCGGTGCGGGCATCGCCGGCCTCGCCCTGGCCAAACGCCTCCACCACCACGGGTGGGAGGTCCACCTCGTCGACCACGCCCCCGGCCCCCGCACCCAGGGCTACGTGATCGACTTTTTTGGACCCGGGTACGAGGCTCTGAGCGCCATGGGCCTGCAATCCCAGCTGCGAGAATTCGCCAGCCCCGTCGAGGAGTTCCGCTACATCGACGACCGCGGGCGCACGACCGTCAGTGTCGACTACGCCCTCTTCTCCAAAGCGCTCAACGGTGAGATCGCCAGCATCATGCGGCCCGCGCTCGAACGCATGCTGCGCGAGTCGCTCGCCGAGGAGATCGATCTCCGCTACGGCGTCACCATCGACCGGATCGACGACAAGGCCGTTCTCTCCGACGGCACCACGATCGACGCCGACCTGATCGTGGGCGCCGACGGCATTCACTCCCGCGTCCGCTCGCTGGCCTTCGGCGGGGACGACGCTTGCCTCCGCTACCTCGGCATGCACACCGGCGCCTTCGTCTTCACCGATCCCGAGGCGTTCACACAGGTTCGCGGCCGGTTCGTG
The DNA here is from genome assembly GCF_043202395.1 of Streptomyces sp. NPDC048197. Taxonomy (NCBI): domain Bacteria; kingdom Bacillati; phylum Actinomycetota; class Actinomycetes; order Kitasatosporales; family Streptomycetaceae; genus Streptomyces; species Streptomyces sp. NPDC048197. The sequence continues at coordinate 193,912 of NZ_JBIDAJ010000014.1, read as the reverse complement.
CTCACCGAGACACTCAACCGCCAGATGGGCTTCTACGGGCTCGGCGAGGGCCGCGTCGCGGTCTTCACCGTCCACCGCAACCCCGATCCGGCTCTGCCTGGGGACCCTCGCGAGACGCTCCGCCACGAGTACGCCGGCATGGGGGACCTCGCCGAACGCGCCTTGGCGCAGTGCCCCCCGCCCGACCAGGTCTACTACGACCAGGTCGCCCAGACCGACATACCCAGTTGGCACAACGGACGGGTGACGCTGGTCGGCGACGCCGCCCACGCCGTCTCCCTCATCGCCGGACAAGGCGCCTCCCTGGGCATCGCGGGTGCGTATGTGCTCGCCGAGCGGCTGCACCGGTCCTCTTCCGTCTCCGAAGGAGTGGCCGACTACGAACGGCGCTGGCGTCCGGTCGCGACCGACGTCCAGACCGCCGCCCGGGACCGGGTCACCGAGTGGTTCCTGCCGACCTCACCCGTCAAACTCCTGCTACGACGCTGGGGCTTCCGCGCCATGCGTCTCCCCGGCCTCGACCGGCTCCTGGTCGGCCCCCTCTTCCCAAAGGACCACCGAACCGTGGCCGAACTCGTCGCCTGACCGCACGGTCGGAACCCGGCCGGGACAGAAGCTTCCTGACGACGCCGTCGGTACCGGCGTACGAGATGGCACTGCCGTGGGGAGAATCGGAGCGAGACGCTGTCGACGGAGGCGTCGATCTCGTACTCCTGGGTCATGTCCCCGACGGCTCGCCGCCCGCGCCGTTGACGGCGGTGAGCGCTTCGATGAGCGCGGAACGCTGCTCAGGAACGAGACGTTCGACGATGGCGCTGATCTCCGCACGACGGCGGGTAGTGACGTCTTCGACCGTGCGTCTGCCTTCGTCGGTGAGCTGGAGCAGGGTCTCACGCCGGTTGTCGGGGTTGGCCTGCCGGTCCACCAGACCGGCCACGATGAGGCGGTCCACCATGCGCATCGCGGTCGAGGGGGCGACCTGGAGCAGTTCGGCGAGCACGACCAGCTTGGTGGCCCCTCGCGTGGAGAGGACCACCAGCATCCGGAACTGCGGGAGCGTCACCCGATCGAAAGCACCTGTTGACAACTTTTGCATAATGCAAATAGGTGCGTATCGGTGAGACGAGGGGAAAATGTGAGCCAGACGACAGGTCCAAGGGATGCCGTCAGTACGAACACCCGAAGCACGGTCCTCGCCCTGCCGTACGGGCCGCTGGTCGACTCGATGGCCAAGGAGGCCCGGGTCCACGGCGTACCTGAGGTGGTGCTGGCCGCCGCACAGACCGTGGGGGAAGCCACGGGGCCCCTCCCCACCCCCTTGTCGGCTGCCACCGAACTCACGGAATCCGGAGACCGGTTTTTCCGAGCCGGTCACGGAGCACTGCCGGTCCTTGACGTCGAAGGCTGCTCTTCGGGCACGCTCACCGCCCGATCCGTGGCCCAAGTGCTCGCCGAACGCCCCACTCACCAGAGCTCCCTGCGTGCACTCCACGCCCCCGTCGCCGCATGACGGAACCGATAGCCCCCACTCGCACTCGGGGAGATACGCCAGCTCTGACAGCGCACCGGCGGCACTCGTCGGCAGCCACGAAGACAAGGCCATTCCGCATATGAAGGCAGTCATCTGCGGGGCCGGTATCGCCGGCCTCGCGCTCGCCCAGCGTCTGGACACCTTTGGCTGGGAGGTCGTGGTCCTGGAGACGGCGCCCGGCCCCAGCACCCACGGCTACATGATCGATTTATCCGGCCCCGTCCAGGACGCCGCCGGAGCCATGGGCCTCCTGCCCCGGTTGCGGCAACTCACCTACCCGGTCCGTGAAGCCGTCTCGATCGACCACAGCGGACAGATCCGCGCCCTGCTGACGTACGAGCAGCCTGGCAAGGCGGCGGGAGGACAGCTGCTGAGTCTGATGCGCCCCGACCTCGAACAGGCCCTGCGGGAAAGCCTTTCCCATCGCGTGGATCTGCGCTTCGCCACCAGTCTCGTACATATCGACAATGACGTCACCGGCATCCGGGCGATCCTCACCGACCACAGCTCAGTCGGCGCCGACCTACTGGTCGGAGCCGATGGCCTCCACTCCACCGTGCGCTCCATGGCCTACGGGGACGAGGCACGCTACCTGCGCTATCTCGGCTTCCACACCGCCGCGTTCGTCTTCGACGCGCCGGACGTCCACGCCCGGCTCCGGAACCGGTTCTGCCTCACCGACACACTCGGGCGGCAGATGGGCTTCTACGGGCTCCGCAACGGCAAGGTCGCAGCACTCGCCGTGCACCGCACCCCCGACCCCGCCTTGCCGGACGACGTGCGGGCCGCTCTCCTGCGGGAGTATTCCGGGCTCGGCTGGGTCACGCCTCGCGCGCTGGAACGGTGCCCGTCGGCCGACCACATCTACTACGACCAGGTGGCGCAGATCGAGCTGCCGCAATGGAGCCGAGGCCGGGTCACACTCGTGGGCGACGCCTGCCAGGCCGTCTCCCTCCTCGCTGGACAAGGTGCCGCCCTCGGCATGGCCGGCGCCTGCATCCTGGCCGACCAACTCCACCGCACCGACTCGGTCGAAGCCGCCCTGCGCCGCTACGAACGGATCTGGCAGCCGGTGATCGCCGACGAACAACGCACAGTCCGAGAGGCCGCCCGGTGGTTCGTTCCCGACGCCGCCTGGCAACTCCACTTCCGGAGCGGGGACTTGAAGGCCGGCAGTCGGTCCGGCATCAACCACTACCGCGGCGCGGCCCTCGCCGGGGAGTCCACCCCGACCTCCGCGGAAACCGGCATCCGGAAGCCCTGAAGCCACCGACCAAGGAATCCACCTGATACGGCCAGAGCCAGGACCCATGACGCGAAGAGCGGGATCGTAGCCCGCGAGCATTGCCCGTCGGCCGGTTTTGAGCATCGTCGCTCAATCCCCTTCTTTGCTCAGTGCAAAGGTTAGCGTGGCACCGCCCACCTTCGCCCCGACGGCGGCGCCCGCCGGCGATCCGTCGCGCGCACCCCAGGAGGCACGATGAAATCTCACGCGCGAAACGCCCGGCCCGCCTCGAACCGCGGCCGTCTCATAGCCGCAGCACTCGCCTTCACCACAGTCATCGCTGCCGTGTCCGTGTGGCTGTGGCAGCGGAACGGGTCCGCCGACGAGTCCGTCTCCGCCGATCTACCGGCCGCGAGCGCGGCCTTGGCCGGCCCTCGCGCGGGCAACACCGGCACGGTCACCGCGTTGGACAAAACCTTCCTCACCAAGGTACGGCAAGCCGGACTGTGGGAGATGCCGGCGGGCCGGCTCGCCCAGACCCACGCATCCAGCGAAGCAATCAAGCGTGCCGGCATGCATGTGCTCGACGGACACAGCAAACTCGACCAACTCGTCCGTGAGGACTCCGAAGCACTGAACGTGCCGATCCCCGACCAGGCGACCCCCGAACAGCAAGGCTGGGTCGACCAGTTGAAGAAGGTCCGGGGCCACGCCTTCGACCAGCTCTTCGTGGACCTGCTCCGGGCCTCCCACGGCAAGGTGTTCATCACCATCGGTGAGGTCCGCGCCACCACCAAAAACGCCTTGGTACGACGTCTGGCGACGCAGGCCAACAACACGGTCCAGGACCACATGGACGTACTGGAGGACACCGGCCTCGTTTCGGACGCCACCCTCGACGACGTCGCCTCCACCATTCCCAAATGACCGTCTGCCGTGCCGGCTCCGAGAAGCGCACCGAGTGTCATCTCGCGAGCTCAACGGCCACGAGTGGCCCGTACCTCGACATGCTCCCCGGTCGACATGGTTGGCCTCGAAACCGGCGCGAGTGACGCGACAGGAGAACGCTTCGCCACCCCAGCCGCGTACCGGTCCGGATCCTCACGTCAACGTCCAGCGTCCACTGACGCCCCCTGAGCGGCTGTTCTGTCCAGGCAACCAGCCAGGAACGCCGCCTCGTCCTGGGCACTGAGGCTGCCAATGGCCTGCCGGGCCCACTTGCGTCCGCAGGCAGTTCGGTCCGCCGCCGCGTCGCCGGGCGGAGCACCGTGCGCGAGGCGTTCCCTGCGAATGACATCGCCCGCACGTTGGCCCAGCTGGTAGACCGCCAGATCTTTCCGTTGGTACACCGCACGCGGTGAGTGGCGCTCCTCACGATCGAGCTGAGGATCCTCTCCGCGCGGCAGCAACAACCAGATGGAGGTGCTGGCCCCCAGAGCCAGCAACCCCGCAACAACGGCGATGCTCAAACGCTTCCCACTCTTCACCATGACGGTGGCAGCCTCCAACTCACACCACGGCAGCGTTGCGCGCCGGCACACGCGGTGCTCTGGCCGGCGAGGCAGGTACATTCCAACAAGTCGACGGCCCAGGATTGCTCTGCCGCACCGACTGCCGGCATGCGATGAGGTGCGCGACCGTGACCCCGTTCGGACACCGCCGGGTGCGCGGCAGAGCCCGAGCCCGGCTTGGCGTGAAGGGCCGTACGCACAGCCTTGACACAGTCCGCAGTCCGCAGACCGCAGACCGCAGACCGCAGACCGCAGCATCGCGTCGATCTTTCGTCTTTATCGCCCATCCTCGACGGGTCACTCACCATCATCCCGATTTGACCGCATAATGACCATTTGTTTCAGATCATGTCATACAGACAGGCGTAGAAGTGGGGGATCGTCACCGACGCCGAGGCGATGAAGTCCGCCATCACCGACAAGCCGGCGCTCGCACTCTTCTGTGTCTCTGAGCTGTTGGATGACGGCGCCGGTTCCAAACGTGGCACTGGCCCAACGAGGCCAAGGACCGGATCTTCGCGCCCTTTCAGCGCTGCGGCGACGCACCCCGCAGCGCGGGCCTGGCGGTCGCCACGGCTTCGCGGAGGCCATCGGAGGCACGCTGGACGCTGAGGACCGGAGCGTCGGACGTCCCTCAGAACTCCGTGGCCGGCCAGTCGAGCAGCCGGGCGCCGATCACCGCGGTCTGGAGTGTGTAGCGGTGCACCGGGTCCCCGGGGTCGGCGCCGGTCAGGGTGTGGATGCGTTCCAGACGGTAGGTGAGGGCGCGCACGCTCAGCGACAGCCGCCTCGCTGCCTCGGCGGCGACGCACCCCGCGTCGAAGTATGCGGAAAGGGTGTCGATGAGCGGCTGGGCACCGCCTCGCGCGTTCTGGAGCGGACCGAGGGCATTGAGGACCAGGTCTGCCATGGCCTGCCGGTCTCGGGTGAGGACGGGGTAGACAAGGAGGTCGGCGGCCCGCAGGACGGGCGCGTCGAGTTCCAGGCGTTCGGCCAGGTCGAGGGCGTTGAGGGCCTCTTCGTAGGACTGGACGACGCCGCCCGGGCCGGGCTGGGGACGGCCGATGGCGATCTGCGCGCCGTCGGCAGCGGCGTACGCCTGCTTGGCGAAGAAGGCGAGGACTTCGTCCTGGTCGCCGGGGGCGATGCAGACCAGTCGACCGTCCTTGGTGGTGAGCAGGATGCTGCGGTCACCGAAGCGGCCGATCAGCGCCCGCTCGACCTCGCGGGGCACGGCGTCGCCCTCGTCGTACGCGGAGGTGCCCTGTGCCACCGCGACGGCGTGCTCATAGGACAGCCGCAGCCCGAACCGTTCCGCGCGCTCGGCGAGCAGACCGAGGTCGCTGCGACCGTACAGCAGGTCGTCGATGAACTCCCGCCGCGCTGCCTCCTCTTGGCGCACGGCGAGGCGCTGGGCCCGTTCATAGCCTTCGGCGAAGGCGTCGATGGCCTGTGCGGCCGCGGCGAGCACGCCGTCGGCCGGAGTGGTGGAGTGGGGCCAGTGGGCACGGGTGGCGGCGAGGTGGGCACCGACCAGAGCACGCAGTCCGTGGCCCGCCTCGGCGGCCCGCTCGCCCAGCACCCGGCGGGAGTCGAGTTCGTCGCGGGTCAACCGCCGGCCGGTTGCGGAGGCGTCCGCGAGGATGCGCGCATACCCGTCCAGGTATTCGTCGGGGATGCCCTGCCCTGCCACGTGTGCCCCCGATTTCTTGATGCCTTGGTAACGCCTTTCTAGCGCAGGCTCCAGGCGGGCGTACCAGCGGGGGCGGGAGACGTTGCCGGAGTCCGGCAATCCGGGTGGGCGGCCGGACGGCGGGGCGGTCATGGGCGGGAGGCATGCCGGGCGGTGGGGTTGGCGAGGACGTGGCGGGGGTCGGTGGCTCGGGTGATGGCGGACTCGACGGCGGCCACCCGGTCGGCGAGCAGGCCGAGTGCGGCGACAGCTCGGGTCAGAGGGTCTTCTTCGGGCCCGCCGAGGGTGCGGGTGCGGACGTAGGCGCTCTTGATCTCCGTCCAGCGGACCGCCTGTTCGGGGGTGAGGGTGCCCCGGAGTTCGGCGAGCTTGAGGAGGTTGACCTCGGCGCCGGTGGTGAGGGTCTGGGCCTCGCCCGTGTAGTGGTCATCGATGACGGCGGCCAGCTCGGTGTCGTTCATGACGGGCTCGATACGGGCGGCGATCTTGTTCATGTTGCGGTAGGAGCCCTGGAGCTGGAAGGGCGGCTCGGTGCGGGTGGCGTCGTCCTGTCCGGCGGAGGCGATGTATGCGGCGTTGACCTTCAGGACGGTGGACCGGGCCGTGAGCAGGTGGCGGAGCACGGCGGTGATCCGGCCGAGTTCGGCGGACGGGTAGGGGTGAGTGAGCTGGTCGGCCCGGGCGGTGGAGTCGTTCTCGGCCATCCGGATCAGCAGGTCGAGGTCGGTGCGGTCGCGGCCGGCGAGTGGGGCGAGGACGGGGTTGGCGGTGAGGGCGTTCTCGATGAAGCTGACGGCGAAGGCGTCCTGCTTGCCGGTCAGGACGTCGCCGAGGTTCCACACGTCCGCGCGGTTGGCGAGCATGTCGGGGACGCGGAACCGCCCGCCGGACTCGGTGTAGGGGTTGCCGGCCATGCACACGGCGAACCGCTTGCCCCGCAGGTCGTAGGTACGCGAGATGCCGTTCCAGACGCCTTCCATGCGGCGCTGCGCGTCGCACAGGGAGATGAACTTCTGAAGGAGTTCGGGCGAGGTGTGCTGGATGTCGTCCAGGTAGAGGAGGACGTTGTTGCCGGCCCCCAAGGCGAAGTTGACCTTGTCGATCTCCTGGCGGGCGGTGGCGTTCGGCGCCTCGGCCGGATCGAGGGAGGTGACGGTGTGGCCCAGGGCCGGTCCGTTGACCTTGACCAGGACGAGGCCGAGGCGGTCGGCGACGTACTCCATGAGGGTGGTCTTGCCGTAGCCGGGCGGCGAGACGAGAAGCAGCAGGCCGCCGGCGGTACCGAGTTGCTTGCCGAGGCTGTCGCCGATGAGGGGCAGGTAGACCTCGTCGATGAGGCGGTTGCGCACGAAGGTGGACATGATCTTCGGCCGGTACTCGTCCAGGCGCAGGCGGGTGCGCTCCACGGCGACGAGTGCGGTGCGGCGGTCCTGGTAGGCGCGGAAGCCGGGCAGTGTCTCTTCGCGGAAGCGGCGGGTGCGGTCCAGGAGTTCGTCGATGCGGAGGGCCAGGATGCGGCCGTCGATGCGGGGGTGGGTGCCGAGCAGTTCGTCGACGGTGGCGGTGAGCGGGGCGTCGCGGTCGTAGCGGTCCAGGTCGGGGCAGAGTTCGACGGCCACCGCCTCGGGCAGGTCGTCGGTGCTCTCACCGGTACTGGCGGCGTACGCGGACAGCCATGCCTCGATCAGCTGCCGTCGGACGGCCGGGTCCGCGATGCCCGCCAGATCCGCCTCGTAGGCCGAACTGTCGATGGTACGGCGGAACTTGTCGAGGAACGTGCGGGTGGCGGCGGTCGTGACGAACCCGTCGGGGGCGGTGGTCAGCTCCTCGAAGAGGTAGTCGGCGGCGGGGGCGGCATCCGGCCCGGTGATACGGGTGCCGAGTTCGGCGCAGTAGTCGGCGACGGCCGGCCCGAGCCCGAAGGTGTCGCGGGCGCGGGCGAGGGAGAGAGCCCGGCGGGTCCAGAGCTCTCGTTCCTGCGGTTCGGTGTCGTACGCCCAGAAGAGCTGGGCGGCGGCGCGCGCCCGGGGCGTGTGGCGCAGCAGACCGGCCCCGGTGTGCAGGCGCAGCAGAGCGGTGAGGATCAGGGTGGCGTCGTGGTCGTGGACGCCGCGCTCGTAGCCTTCGTCGTAGGCTGCTTCGGCCGCCGCGCGCACCAGGCCGGGCAGGTCGTCGGCGGCGAGGAGAGTCTGGGCGCCGTGCTCGGCCAGGAGGCGGGCGGCGAGGTGTTCGGCCCGATAGACGTCGGGGGTTTCGGAAGGCAGCAGCTGGTCCCGGTAGGCGTGCAGCTCCGCGAAGGCCGGGTCGGTGACCGGGGCCCGGTAGTCGGTGCCGGTGAGGGCGAACGCCATGCCGTCCTCATGCGGTACGAGCGTCAGGTCGAGCGGCTGGGTGTTGACCGCGAAGCGGTGGCGGCCCAGGCGGATGGTCTCGCCGCCGTCCGCGTACAGGTCGGTACGGTCGCGCAGGGAACGGGCCGCTTCCTGGCGGGCCGCCTCGACACGGGCGTCGAGTTCTTCGGCCCGTACCTGGTCGCCGAGTTCCCGTAGCTCCGTGATGGTGCGCCGGACCTTGGTGACCATCGGGTCCGAGGCGAAGTAGGTGTGGATCTCGTCGGTGGAAGCGAGCGTGGTGACCCTGCGGTCGACCGTGTCCAGCACACGGCCCGCCGAGACCGCCAGGCGGTCGCTGTGGCGGACGCGGGCGTCCTGAAGGGTCTGCTTGCGAGCGGCGAACGCCTCGTACACCTCGGTCCGCTTGGCGTCGAGCTCGGCGAGGAACTCGTCCGAGTCCGCGAACCGGGACTGAAGGTTCTCCAGCTGGAGCAGGAGCCGGGCGAGCTGTTCGTCGCAGCTCTCAGGGCTGGTGGCGGCCGCCAGCGCGCCGGTGACGGCCTGGCCCAGCAGCGAGAACTCGGCGGCGAACTCGGAGCGGCCTTCCCGTGCCGTCAGTTCCCGGCGGCGGGCGTCGAGGGTGGCGCGGGCGCGGTTGACGCCCGCGTGGACCTCGGCGAGCCGTTCGAGGACGGCCGTCCGGACGGTGGCATCCCCGATGTCGAGCCCCGTGACGACCTCGGAGAGGGTCTGGAGCTGCTCGCCGAACTCCTGAAGGCGGTCCGAGAGGGGCGCGGTCGCGGCGACGGTGGCGACCTCGGCGGCGTCGCGGGTGAGCTGCTCGATGGCGTCGTGGTGGCCGACGAAGGCATCCGGCCGTCCGAGGAAGGCGATGGCGCGCTGGGCTGCCGTGTCGATGTCGCCCGCGAGGTCCTGGGCGAGCGCGTCGATCCGGTCGGCGTCCGCGTACCGCATGTCCTTGAGAGCCAGCAAGTGACCCTGGGCCCGGCGCAGTTCGGTGATGCTCTCGATCCATGCGGTGGCGCTGCGCGGTGCTTCGCCGCGGATGCGCCGTACGAGGGTGACGATGCCCGCCGCGGCGTCGCCAAGGGCTTCGGCCGCCTGCCGGGTCAGCGCCTGGACGGTCCGGAACTCGGCGAGGACTTGCTCAGCGGTGGTCCGCATGGCGTCCAGCGGTGTGCGCAGATTCCCGAGGTCCTCGTCGGCCAGCCAGTGGTACTGGTCGGCGGCCCGGGTGCAGGAGGCGGCGAGCGTCTCGTACACCGCGGCGGTGGGGGCGGTCTCGGTGACCGCGCGGGCCAGGGACAGGCAGTCGGAGATGCCGCGGACCAGGTCGGCGTTGCCTATCCGGCTCAAGGGGCCCTGGCCGGCCGGGCGGGCGGCGGCGTAGGTGTCGGAGACGTACGGGGACCGCCAGATCTGCAGCGGGTGCACCCGCGCGGGCTCGTCGGAGCCGGCGCGCAGCACGAACATCGTGCCGTCGTCGAAGACCGCGTATCCGTGGCAGAGGACCGGATTCGCGACCTCCTTGCGGATCAGGTTGTACGGCAGGAGGAGGCTGCGGCCTTCCGCGCGCGCGTGGAAGGCGAACAGCACGTCCTCGCCGTTGGGTGAGCGCACCATGCGCTCGAATTCGAGGGTTTCCAGGAGTGCGGCGTCAGTGTCGAACGTCTTGTACGGGCCGGTGGCCAGGCAGTACCCGCCCGGGAAGACCACACCTTGGTCCTCGGGGAGCCGCCGGCACGCCTGCCCGATGCCGTCGAGGCGGACGACCGCCTTGGTGACGGTGTTGAAGACCAGGTGGCGCCAGGTCTCCTCCTTGTACGGGCGGATGCGCAGCAGGATCAGGGCACCCGCCCGGGCGTGTTCGATGTCCGCGTCGGCGAGGGACTGCAGCGGCTCCTCGACGGGCTCGGCGTAGATTCCCTCGCCCGTCTCGGTGTCGTCCTCGGCCTTGACCGTGAGGGTGCCTCCGACCGAGTCGACGAAGATCTCGCCGCCGATGGAGACATGCGGGTGGCGGCCCAGGACATGGTCGTCGCGGGTCGCCGCCGTCCACGCGAAGTCGTGCGATGCGGGAAGGACGTGGTCGCGCTCGCCGCGGGCGTCGAGGAATGCGGCCCGTCCGTCGTCGGACAGCGCCCAGCGCAGCACCCTGATGTCCTCGGTCTTCTCGCCGGTCTGGAAGACGGCGAGAAGCTTGCCGTCGAGGCGGCGAAGCTGGAGGAGGCGGGCCTCGCGGTAGTAGCGGAAGAGGGCGGCGAACTCCCTGACGAACGCCGGGTCGTCGAGCAGGCCGGGGACCGCGTCCGGCGGCAGTCGGGTGAGGTCACGGTCGTACAGGGCGAAGACGTCGGCGAGGGCAGTCGCGGACTGAGTGCCGGAAGGGCAGTGGTAGCCGAAGAGCAGCAGATCACCGATGGCGACGATGTCACGCGGGATGCACGGGTGATCAGTGCGGACGCTCTCGGTGCCGGTGAGCGCGAGCTCGGTGGAGCCGAACGTCTCCACTCGGCGGTCGTTGAGCGCGGTGGCGCGCTGGGCCAGCTGCCGTGCCTGCCCGGCAAGCCGGTCACGGAGCACCTCGTAGCTGCCCGCGTCCAGACCGGTCTCCATGTCCGGCTACCTTCCTTCTCCCTCAGTGATGGTGCGGTGCGTGCGGCCGGAACCGCTGACCCCCGTACAGCGGCCCCGGCCGGTCTTCGGTCAGCTCTTCACAGAGCCGTTCGGTGCGGCGAGCGGCATGTCTGCTATCCCCAACTGGCCTGCCCTGTCCAGCAGTTCACGCACCTGCCCGGACTGCTCGCCGCCGCCCTTCATCAGCTTCATCAGCAGTGCGGAGACCGTCAGGTTCTGCACGTCGGACGTCGACACCGACCCCAGGATCCGGCTCAGGTCATCGGTGAAGCTCGCCGTGCCGTCCAGCCACGGCTTGGCCAGCGCCTGCGCGGTCTCGGAGTGCTGGACGAAGCCGTCCACGCCCTTGCCGAGCGCGATGGAGGACACCAGCCGGTCGAAGAAGACCGACTCTCCGCCGACGATGTTGATGTCGGCATTCTCCAGCCCGGTCGCCAGCACTGTTGCCTGTGCCTCAGCCACCTGTCGCTGTACGTCCAGGCCGGCCAGCCGGATGTCCTTCTCCGCCGCCAGGCGCAGCCGGTACTCCTCGTGTCCGCGGGAGGCATCGTCGAGGGCGGCCATCGCCGCTGCCTTCTCGGTCAGGCCGGCGGCCTCCGCCTTGAGCTTCTCGCCGATGGCCGTGGCCTCGGCCAGCGCCTTCGCCCGTACGCCCTCCGCCTCCGCGCGCAGCCGCGCCTCGGCGGCCCCGGCCTCGGCGCGGCCGGCCTTCTCGATGACCTCGGCCTCCTTGTCGCGGACCTGCACCTCGGCAAGTCCGGGCGCCGCACTCTCGGCCTGGATCCCCTCGGCCAGTCGAAGCTTGGCCTGCGCATCGAGGTCGGCCGACTTCAACCGGGCCTCGGCCAGCGTCAGTTGCTCCGCCGCCCGGTGCGTGGCGGCCACTTCCGCGGCCTCGGCGGCCTTGATGTCCTTGACCAGCTTCTCCTGCGCCTCCGCCTCGGCGGCGATGATGACGGCCTGCCGACCGCGCTCCGCCTCCTCCACAGCGCGCAACTTCTTGATGGACTCCTCCTGCTCGGCAACCGTACGGTCCACCGCGACCCGCTCCCGGATGACCTCCGCGATCTCCCGCTTCTCCGCCTCGACCTCTTTCTCGGCGGAGATCCGCGTCAGCTGCGTCTCCCGCTCCCGGGCGATGACCTCCAGCAGCCGGTCCTTCTCGATGCGCTCGGTCTCGATGGCGATGACCCGCTCACGGTTCTTCGCGGCGACCGCGACCTCACGGGCCTGGTTCTCCCGCTGGACACCGAGCTGCTCCTCGGTCCGCAGGAACGCGCCCTGCGCACGCAGCCGCTCCTCCTCGACCACCCGCGCCGTCTCGGACTCCTCGCGGGCCCGGGAGGTGTCGATCTCACGCTTCTGCTTGATCTCGGCGTCGGCCTGGCGGCGCTCCAGCTCCAGGATGGCCTCCCGGGCGTCGACGTTCTGCCGGGTGATCTCCTTCTCCTCGGTGCGCTGGAACTCGTTGGTGCGCACGTGCTCCACCGTGGTCAGCTCGGTGATCTTGCGGATGCCCTGGGCGTCGAGGACGTTGTGCGGGTCGAGCTGGCTCAGCGGCGTCTGCTCCAGGTAGTCGATCGCCGCGTCCTCCAGGTGGTAGCCGCTCAGGTCGACACCGATGAGCTCGATGATCTTGTACCGCAGCTCCTCGCGCTTGGTGTAGAGGTCGGTGAAGTCCAGCTGCTTGCCGACCGTCTTGAGCGCCTCGGAGAACTTCGCGTGGAACAGCTCCTGGAGCGTGTTCTGGTCGCTGGCCCGCTGCGTGCCGACGGCCTGGGCGACCTTGATGACGTCCTCGACGGTCTTGTTGACCTTCACGAAGAACGAGATGCGGATGTCCGCACGGATGTTGTCCCGGCAGATCAGCCCGTCCTTGCCGGCCCGCGTGATCTCGATGGCCTTCACCGAGATGTCCATCACCTCGGCCTTGTGCAGCACCGGCAGCACGACCTGCCCGGTGAAGGTCACATCCACCTTCCGCACCTTCGAGACAATCAGCGCCTTGCCCTGCTCCACCTTGCGGAACAGGCGGGAGAAGACCAGCAGCATGACGACCGCGACGAGCAGGACAACGGCGACGAGCACACCGATGCCCACAGTGATGGCATCCATAAGAAACGTCCTTGAAGAGTGTGTGAGCGGAGGCATGAAGCGGGCTCGCAGGGCCGGGGTCTCAGGCGATGCGTCGACGCGGGTCGAGCACCGCATCGCAGGGCGTGTCCCGGAAGAACTCGCCGGCCTCGTCGTGGGCGAACTGCAGCCCCGTACTGCCGATGGTCAGTGCGTCTGCACCGGTCCCCCGGGTCTGGACGACGGCGGCCGAGCCGTCCCCACGCGGTGACCTCCGCTTGGCCGACGTCCGCGTCCACCCGTCTGCGCGGACGTCGCACGTCGAGCCGACGAAGTTCAGCCGGGACGGCCCGGGTTCGTCAGGAAGGAGTCCGGCCGGCGAGGCGGCGCGGGCACGGGCCCCCACCAGGCCACACGGGGTGACCACACCAGAAGAGCGACACCGGTCACGGTGTGATCCGCCCCCGGGAGCACTGCCCGTACTGGCGGGCCCGAACAGACGAGGCATCCACATGCCGGTTGCCGGCGACGCCACCAGCGTGACCGGCGTCCCGCCGAGCCCCGCCGCGACACGGCGCATATCCGCGTCAAAGCCGTCCGATGGGGAGCCGACCAGCAGAACCAGCAGCCAGAAGGCGAGGAGCATCACAAGGGCGGCGCTGAAAATGACGGCCGGAAACCCCACGGCCACGGCCAGAAACTCCCCCATTTTGCCACCCCCTTGAGCTGTGATGCCGCGGTCCCGGTGCCGCACCCTGCTTGACAGAGTCCGACACCGGGATCACTCCCCCGGTTTCTTTCCGCCCCCATGTTGGATCGACATCGCGCTCCGCCGCATTGCCGGATCTCGGCAACCTTTACGCGCCCTTAATGCCGGGCAGCGACACCCCGGGCTGCCCCGGCCGGCCCCGTACGCCGGCAACCTCCCGGCACCGGTCGTCCGCCCCTTCTCCACGCTGGCCGCCGCACTTGCCTCATAGATATCCATTCCTATGACGCGTTCGGTCATCACGCCGACGATCCCACCACCTGGGCGACAGGTGCGTCCGGACGCCGGGATGGCGTGACGTGGCTGCGCGTCGACGGCCCCTTGCCCCGGTAGGCCACCTGCCGGTGACCGACGCCACGACCTCAAGGCCGATACTCTCGTTGCCGAACTACCGGTAGCGAACCAGGTTGATGCCGCGATGGTGCTCGCGTACCGCGTGGGCGTCAGCGGGTGAAGTCGCCGGCAACGCAGACCAGCCTGGGCTCACTCCACAAGGTGTGGGCGGTGGCTGGATCCCCGAGCCAGTCGCGGACCAGCCCCTCAAAGGCACGGCGAGCCCTCCGGGGCAGATAGCGACCACGCCTGCCGTGCACGGCTGGATCGCACCCAAGGTGGATGCGAGCCCTCTGAGGGCTGATGACGACCGGCCACATCAGCAACCGGTCCGGTGACGAGCACATGTTGCGAACTTTTCCAGGGCTAATGACGACCAGCCCTGCCCCCGCGGGATGAGTGCGACACCCGGTGCTGCATTACCGCACGCCAAGGATTCGGGCTGACCTTGCTGCGCATCACGGAGCGAGGGTGACTTCGGAGAGCGGGGGTTTCTGCAGATCTGACGTCCACAAGCCTCTAATTGAGACACTCGCGAAAGGCAAAGAATGATCTTTCTGGATGGGCACCCGCGTCGGGGCACCTGGCCCCTTGCTTGGAGTGATGAGGGTATGAGGTTCTCAAATAGTCGGGCACTGCGGCAGGTTGACGCGGTGCGGCTGCGTGAACGCTATCCCCTTTCGTCAACCGCACTTCAACTTGACAACCATTGACTTTTTTTGACTCTTAGAGATCAATTTTGATCGCCTGTCAGTGGCCACTGGTAGACCTTCAGCTGGTGTCAAAGTTAGGTGATTTCTATGTGATAGATATACCGATCCGCATCGGATTTCTTAGGTAAAGCCCGTACCGATGCCACCAGGCTCGAAGGGCACACGTGTGTCCTCTGACCAGCAGAAAGGAGGGGAAGCATGCGACTTCGTGTTCACATCAGCACAAGGGCCCATGAGATCCCGTGGGACAACGTCATCGCCCCCGGTCGTGGGATCATCTACTCCGCGCTCAAGAGGCAGGCGCCTCAGCTCGGCGCCACGATCCACGCGCAGGGGTGGGGACCGCACAAGATGGCGCCGTTTGGTCACAGTGCTCCGGAATTCCCCAGGCCGCAGCGGGTCCGCGGCGCATATGTGGCCGGCGGGACCGGAACCTTGGAGTTCGGCAGCCCCTTGCCCGAGTTGATCGACGCTCTTGAGCGCGATCTGCAGATGATCCCCATCTTGGACTGGGGCGGCATTGCCCTGAACGTTGAGCACGTCACCCGGATCGCCCCGCCCGCCTTTGGGGCCGGCCGCACGAGGCTGCGCACGACCAATCCGGTCACTATCAAGGCCGAGGCAGCCCGCGCACCTGACGGGGAGCTGATCCGTGGTAGATGGCTTCTCCCGGGGGATCCGGGCTTCGATGTCGCACTGGGTCACAGCCTTCGTCGGCGCTGCGAGACCTTCGGCCATGGCAGTGTCCAGCTCCAAGGCATCACGTGGATCGGCCCGAAGCGCTCGTTCTCCGTTGTTGGGCACGGCTCAGACAGCCCCACCAACGTCAAGCGCGGCAAGAAGACCGGGGCGCCGGTCGAGGTCGACCTATCGGGCACTCCGTCCGCCCTTCAAGCTCTGTGGTCCACCGGGATCGGCGGCGCCACGAGCGCGGGGTTCGGGTGGGTGATCGCGTGAGCTGCTCCTGCCTCCGCCAGGGCTTGCCACCAGGAAGGGCGGCATTATGACCGCCACGGCTTTCCTGCAGCACACGATGACGCTCACCGCGCACCCGCTCCAACGCGCCGGCGCCTACGCTCTTGCCTCTCTCGCCGGAGTCTCCGACCCGAGAACCGTCACCGGCGAGCAGTTCCGCACCGTCGTCACACGCATGGTCGACGACCTCATCGCCACCAGCACCGTTGCCAAAGGACAGCCCGGTTGGTACCTGTTCGGCGTCTCCTACGTCCTGTGGCCCAACTGCGCCCTTCACTACAAGAGCAAGCGCACCCCCGAGGGCATCGCCGCCTGGCGCGCCTGCCCGCCGGCCGACAGCTGGCCCAGCGCCCCGTGCACCTTGTGCGGACGCCCTGCGGCCGCCTGGTACGGCAAGGGAGATATCCCCCTCGGCGCTTCTGTCGAGCACCGCAACACCACGGCGCGTGATCACGAGGGCACCCCGATGTGCTTCCCATGCGTTTCCAGCTTCCACGCCCTGCCCTACGCCTGCACCGCCAGCGGTGGACTCCTCAACGGCATCCACACCTGGGACGAGCGGTTCATGGCCCGCATCACCCAAAGCGAGGTCCGCGACAACCTCCGGGGCATACTCGCCCGCGGCAACCTCAAGGGCGGCGGGGGCACCTTCGCCCTTGAGTTGGCAGCCCTCAAGGCCCTGCGCTGGTGGGACCACCGCGTAACCGCCGGCGTCCAGACTCTGCAGTTCTCCAACAACAACCAGGACCAGAAGTTCCAGTCCGAGGTCATGGAGCAGCCTCTCGCCGAGTGGCTGCGCTCCACGCTCCGCTGCAGCGGCCGTCGTTCAGGATTTCGCTACCTCGCCCACGCCCAAGCCACCGCCAAGGTCTCCGGCCTGCGCATGCTCTCATGGCGTGCCTTCCACCACCCCGAGCAGATTCCGTCCCGCGCGATCGGCTGGCTGCGCGAGCAGATCCTCAATCCCCCCAGCTGCGCTGCGCCGGGCTCGATTCCGGCCGCCGTGACCCCTCTCGCTCCCCTCATCCGCTCCTACCTCGTGGAGGTCCTGCACGTGCTCGAATCCGACGTGACCCACGTCGTCGCCGTCGCCCACCGCGTCGCCGATGTCGTCGCGGACGACGACAAGCGCCTCAAGAAGTTCACCGTCGCCACCCGCCGCCCCAACGACCTCAAGGCGTGGTTCAAGGCAGAGATCGCGGACTGGTCCCGCAAGCGCCCCGCCGAGGCGGAGAGCGACCCCTTCATCTCGGTGCGCCAATGGCGTGTCCTGTTCGACTCCGGCAACACCTCCTGGTCAGCTCGCGAGCTGTTGTTCGTTGCCACCTTCGAAGAGCTCGCCACACGTGGAGCCAAGGTCGCCGCCGTCGAAGAAGGCACCTCCGACGAGGACTTCAAGACCCTCGACACTGACGACCAGGACTAACCCTCCCCTCGCATCCGTTCACCGATCAGCCTTAAGGAGCCCGCATGTACCTCACCGGTAAAGCCGTCCTCGACATCCAGGCCGGCGCCCCCAACAACGGCCGCGGCACCGCCGACCAGGGCAACGTGACCCCCGTCAAGCACCACCGCACCGGCGGCAAGACCTACCCCTACGGCTCCGCACAGTGGTGGCGCCGCATGCTCCGCGACTCCCTCCCCGACACCGAGACCCCCTCCCCCGTCCTCGTCAACGGCAAGGACGCCAAGCAGCAGGCGTACACCTCCGGCCGCCCGGACAAGTACATGGACGACGACTTCTTCGGCTACATGGCTGCTACCAAGGCCGCTACCTTCATGCGCGACACCGTCCTGAACACCGGCACCTTCGTTTCCATCGCCCCCGAGCGCCCCACCCGCGACTTCGGCACCATGAACCGGGGGCTGCCCACCGGAGCCAATCCGATCCTGCACGAGCACGAGTTCTACACCGCAGCCCTCCAGGGCGACCTTCGCCTCGACCTACAGCGCATTGGCTTCTTCGAGCAGGAGGGCAAGGTCCGCAAGGCAGCCCTGTCGGACGAGGCCGTGCAGGAAGCCCTCCAGGCCGGAGCCACCGAGGCCACGCGCCGCGGCAGCGCCGGCGTCCTCCTCCCCCTTGAGGAACGCCGCCGCCGCACCGCTGTCCTCCTGCGCACGATCGCTGCTATGCACGGCGGCGCGAGCAGCGCAGCCCACTTCGGTGACCGGACCCCGGCCTTGATCCTCCTGGCCTCGATCCGGGGCGGCAACCAGCCCTTCACCCGCATCCTCAGCGTGGTCGACCACGGGATTCGCTTCAACTCCGCAACCCTGCAAGAAGAGATGGGCGCCTGGTCCGACGTCATCGAGGGCCCCGTCCGCCTGGGGTGGGCGCCGTCGTTCCTGGAGGACCAGCGCGAGATCGCACGCGAGGAGCTGTCCGGCCTCATCAAGGACGAGAGGCTCATCATCGACCACCCCCGGGTGGTCCTCTCCCAGCTCGCCGACGAGGTCCTGTCCGGCCGGTACGACGCCTGGTTCCAGGACCAGTAAGCCCACCGTCCGTCTCACGGACCGCAACAGCGTCAGCTCCTCATACCGCCTGCACGGCAACCTTGCGAGGAGTCGCGCCCGATGCCCACGTCGTTGCGCGGGCATCGGGTGTGCACGCTCGACGACCGTGCCCGAGCATCAAGGAATCGCCGATGAGCAGCACCGAAGCCCTCGAAGTCACCGTCACCGCACCCATCGCCAGCTTCCGCAACCCCCTCTACCAGGGGATCCAGGTCGGCCTGCCCTGCCCTCCCCCGAGCACCGTCGGCGGAATGCTTGCCGCCACCGTCGGCGACTGGGAGTCCGTTCCCAGCAACACCCGCTTCGCCATGACCTTCAGCGCCGAAGGCTCCGGCATCGACCTGGAGACGTACCACCCAGCCGCCGCCAAAGCCGCCAGCAGGAACGCCACCATCAAAGACCGGCACTTCCTCACCCACATCACCCTCACCACCTGGCTCCTCCAGGACCTCGACATGTGGGAGCAAGCCATCCGCACCCCCGTATGGCCCCTGCGACTCGGACGCTCCCAGGACCTGGCCACCGCACGCGCCCGCCGCGTCCACCTCACCCCCGGCGGCACCGGCACCCAAGGCCACGCCCTCATCCCCCACGCCACCCGGCCGGACCCCTCGGTCCGCAACAACGGCGAACAGATGCAGCTCCCCACCGCCATCACCCTCGACCGAGCGCGTACCGCGTGGGGCACCTACCGCTACGCCCACACCGCTTCCCCCGCCCAGATTTCGGCCGACTACACCACACCCGACGGGCAGGCCCTCGTTCTCCTGCCGCCGACCCACCCCCACACCGCCCTCGCCACCGCGTAAGGACCCCGATGGACGACGTCCGACCCCTTCGCGCCAAGAGCGCCCGCGGCCGCCGACAGCACGGCGAAACCCTCAAAGACCACTCGCTGACCACCATGCGCCGCAGTGGAACCGTCACCACCCGCATCGGCCGCCTTACCGTCCTGCCCGAAAGGTTCGCCGTCTGGGTCCAGCTCGCCAGCCTGCTGCACGACCCGGGCAAGGCGGCATACGGCTTCCAGCTTCAGATCGGCAACACCAGCCAACCTGCCAAGGAGTGGGGAGAGCGGCACGAAGTTCTCTCGCTCGGCTTCCTCCCCACCGTACTTTCGGTCCTGCCGAAGGACGAGATTCTCTGGATCGCCGCAGGTGTGGTCACCCACCATTGCTGCATCACCGGCGACGGCGGCCGACGGCCTCCCCTCTTACCGCTCTACGGCCACGACAGCGTCGAAGAGTTCGCCGCCAGGTTCGGCCCCATCGACCCAGACGCGCTGCAGGACCTCGCCGCCTGGATGCACACCACCGCCGTCAGCGCCGGGCTCATCCCGCCCGGCCCCACACCGACACTCACCCCCGCCACGCTCATCGCAGACGCCCACTCCCTGTTCGGCGAACTTCTCGACCGATGGGAATGGGAACTCGCCTCCGAAGAAGAAGCCGACGGACTCGCCGCCGTCATGCTGCAAGGCGCCGTCACCATGGCTGACCGCATGGCCTCAGCTCACACCCCCCTCCACACCCGCCAGCCCCTCACCACGGACTACTGCCAACGCCTCGTAGCCCGCCTCTCCGCCAAGGGCCACCAGCTGCGGCCCCACCAGGTCGCCGCAGCCGGCATCAGCGGTCACGTCATCATCCGAGCCTGGACCGGCAGCGGAAAGACCGAGGCCGTACTGCTCTGGGCCCTGCGCAACCTCGCCGAGATGACCGAGGCCGGCCAGGGGACCCCGCGGATCTTCTACCTGCTGCCCTACCTCGCCGCTATCAACGCCATGGTCCAACGCCTCGAAGAAGACCTCCAAGCGGAAGGCCAGATCGGCGTCTCTCACTCACGCGCCGCCTCCTACTATCTCGCCCGCGCCCTCGCCGACGAGTGCACCACCAGCGCCGAAGCTCTCACGGCCGCCCGCAAGTCCCTCGCCCAGGAGAACGCCACCCGCCTCTTCCGGGAGCTGATCCGCGTCGGCACCCCCTACCAACCACTGCGCGGAACCCTCGCCGGCCCCTCGCACTCCGCCGTCCTCGCCGATACCGCCAACAGCCTCTTCGTCCTCGACGAGCTCCACGCCTACGACCCCAAGCGGCTCGGCATGATCCTGGCGATGATGTCCTTCTGGGAACACCTCGGCGGCCGGATCGGCATCGTCTCCGCCACCCTCCCCGACGCCCTCCAAGACGCCATCCGCCAGACCCTCAACCAGCCCACCCACCTGGTCCAGCCGCCCGAAGGCACCGCATTCCCCCAGCGCCACCGCCTGGCGGTCCGCCCCGATGCACTGCGGTCCGAAGCCGCCATCGCCGAGATGGAAGCCCGACTCGAAGCCGGCGAAGCCCTGCTCGTCGTCGCCAACAATCGCCCCACCGCACGAGCCCTCTACCAGCGCCTGGCCCCCACCGCCCGCCGCATCCACGGCCACCGCGACGCCGCGATCATGCTCCACTCCCGCTACCGCCGCGACCACCGAGCCACCATCGAAAACCGCATCCGCCACCGTTACAAAAACGGCCAGACCACCCGCACCGGCGGGCTCCTCGTCGCCACACAGACCGTCGAAGTCTCCCTGGACGTCGACTTCGACACCCTCCACACCGCCTGCGCCCCCATGGACGCTCTCTGCCAACGCTTCGGCCGCGTCAACCGCTCCGGAACCCGGCCACCAGCCGACGTCATCGTCCACGCCCCGCAATACGTCCCCCGCAAGCGCGAACACGGACTCTTTGCCGACGGCGTCTACCCCAAGGCCCCCGTATCACTGGCCTGGGACATCCTCCAACGCCACGACGGCAACGTCATCGACGAAGCAATGATCACGTCATGGCTCAACGAGATCTACAACCCCACGGGCGCATGGGGAAAGGCCTGGCGAGCCGAACTCGACCAGGCCAAGGAGAAGTTCACCGAAGCCTTCCTGACCTGGTCAGAACCCTTCAAAGACCGATCCAGGCTCCGCGAAGACTTCGATGCGATGTTCGACGGACAAGAAGTCATCCTCGCCGCCGACCGCGGCGAATACGCCGAACGGCTCGCCACCGACTACGGCCGCCGCCCAGGCCGGCTCCTCGCCGAAGACCTCCTGATCCCCGTAGCGGGAAACCTCACCGCCGAATGGGACGACCGGCTGAAAGTCGGCGTCATCACCGCCGACTACGACGAGGAAAACGGTCTCGGCGAGATCCGACACTGACATCCCGATACACTGAACGTCCCACCAGGGCCCGCCGCTTGAGAACCGAATACACCTCATCGACCCCGCACAGGGGTCACAACGTACGCGCCTTGCCTTGCACCGATCGCCCCAAGGGACAACACCTGCCTCGGCGTGCTGTCATGAACGAGCGCGCCTTCACCAGCACCCTGCGGACGACCTACGAAGTCCTCAGGTTTCGAGGATGGAGCCTTCATCAGCCCTGGAGGGATCGCAATGCCAGCACCTGGATCTCCGATCGGTCCCACCCTGAAATCTGCTCGGCGAGGACCGGCCCATGGTCGCAGAGGGTCGTCATCAGCCCTAGAGGGCTCGCAACACATACAGCGCGAGTGCGCGCAGCATCAGCAGCAGGTCATCGTGAGCCCTGAAGGGCTCGCAACTTGACCTCCGTGAGATCTACAGGCCATGAGGGCTTGTCGTGATCAGCTCTGGAGGGTTCGCAACAGGTAGAGGTCGCCCTCGAAGCGGGCCGGGCCGCCCGTCGCCATCAACCCTGGACAGTACGCAAGCCCTGACCGCCCGACGAGCCAAGCAACTCCCCCACGTCGTAATCAGCGCAGGGGGTTGCAACCACACCGGATGCGGCCGGATGGCGCGGGGTCAGGCAGTCGTCATCAGCGCTGGAGGGCTCACAACATGAGCGCCTACCCGCCCCACGCGCTGTCGTCCGTGAGTCGTCATCAGCCCGGATGGGTCGCAACTTGTATCCGCCCCAGATGATGAGCCGGTCGGGCGCGTCGACACCAGCCCTAGAGGGTTCGCAACGCGCCGGGGACGGAGATGGTCTGCTCACGCCCGAGGTCGCCATAGCCCTGGAGGGTTCGCAACTACCACTGGGAGGCCCAGTCTGTGTTGATGATCGTGGTCGGCATCAGCCCAGGAGGGATCGCGACGCGTGCGGGCTTCCCGCCCGCAACACTGGGCAGGGCGCCGTCGTCAAGCCTTCGGAGCGCCCACAACCCGTCGTCAGCCTTGGAGAGATCGCAACCGGTACTCCGGATGAACGTCGGGTGCGTCCCATCCCGTCGGGAGGTATCACAACCCGCCGCGGAACGTGCGGGCGACCAGCGAGAGGCACAGGGGCGTCATCAACCCTTGACGGCTCACAACGCGATATTGTTGGACTGCCGCTTGAGGAACTCAACTCGCCGTCAGCCCCGCAGGGGTTGCAACTCCTGTTGCGTGCTCGACAGCATTGATCGGCTGGTAGGCCGCTATCAGCCAGGAGGGTTCGCAACTGCAGACCCGTTGTCTCCGTGTCCAGGACGACCGCGTCGTCATCAGCCCAAGCGGATTCGCAACGCGTGCATACGGATCAGTCCGGACCGGTCGGCACGCGTCGTCGTCGGCGCAGGAGGGTTCACAACGTGATGGCGCTGTTCTTCAGCCCGATCCGTACGACCTGTCGTCATCAGACCTGGAGGGCTGGCAACCCGGCGAGGGCGATGACGGAGGCGATGGATGCGGGCCGATATCAGCCGTGGAGGGCTCGCAACGCACCGGTGAGCCGCAGTTCCTCACGGATGACCAGTCGTTGCCAGCCCTGGAGGGATCGCAACGTGGTGTCGAGGTCTGCGGCGGCGCAGGTGCCGGGGCGTCATCAGCCCTGGAGGGTTCGCAACACGCTCCTTCATTGCTTCATCCGTGAGGCGAAGCTGTCGACAACCTCGCTGGAAGGGTCGCAACGACCTGCCGCGCTGGAGCCGGAACGCCTCCACGGCGGGTCGTCATCAGCCCTGGAGGGCCTGAGACCTGCGCTCACCTGCGCTACAGCTCCGCGATCTGGTGGGTTCCTCGTCGGCTGCGGCTGCTCGCAACGCCCCGTTGCTGGCCGGGCGAGCAGCACATGTCCATCGCGTCATCATCAGTCCCTGGAGGCTTGCAACGTCAGGTGGAAGTGGATGGTGTCGTAGTCATTGCCAGTTCCTCATCAACCCTTGAGGCATCGCAAATGAGGGGGCGGGTACCTCCACTCCGGCAGAACACCGTCGTCATTACCCCTGGAGGGCTCGCAGTCCCTGCGTCTTTACCTTGCTCAGAGTGATCACCTTGGTCGTCATCAGCCCTGGAGGATTCACAACGTCATCGTCCTGCCGGTCTACCTGGGACCTGGAGTCCTCATCAGCCCGGGAGCGTTCGCAACATCACCTCGGTGGCGAGGCGCGTCAACTTTTCCGCGTCGTCATCAGCCCAGGCGGGATCGCAACACGGTGTCCGTGTACAACCACCGGTTGGGCGCGGAGGTTCTCATCAGCTCTGGAAGGCTCGTAACAGGTCCAGCTCGTGGGTGGACAGCCACTGGGTGCTGGTCGTCACCCGCCCTGGAGGGCTCGCAACCGCACCGCGAACGGCGCGACCATGCGCAGGACCACCGCCGTCGTCAGTCCTGGAGGGCTCGCAACACCGTCGCGCCCCACTTGGCAACTCGCTGCCGAATGTCACGTCGTCATCAGCACCGGAGGGCTCGCAACTAGACCGGCCCGTAGTCGAGGTTCAGGCCCTGGGTGGGTTGTCATCAGCCCTGTAGGGTTCGCAACCGGCCGACCTTGCCGGCTTGCGGATCGGCGTGCACCGTCGTCATCAGCCCTGGAGGGTTCGCAACTTCAACGTATCCAGCAGATCGTCGGCCTTGTTTGCGGGCGGCATCGCCCGGGAGGGCTGATAACACTGTCGTGTATTCGCTGGTGCCATCGAGGTGATGGCCGCATCGTCATCAGCCCGGGAAGGCGCGCAACATCGTCGGCATGGTGCTTTGAGAACTCTACGCCTCCGTCACCATCGCGCTGGAGGGCTCGCAACAGCATCACCTGTCCGCGCTCAAGGGCCTGGATAGCGTCGTCATCAGCACTGAGGGTTCTCAACATGACCGCGACCGTGCTGGTGCCGCCGCCCCGGGTGGCGGCACCAGCACGAGACGGTTCGCAACTTGATGAAGTGCTGGACGGACTGGCCACCCCCGGCGTCGTCAACGGCCCAGGAAGGCTCGCAACAAGGTGTCGCCGCTGTTGGGGAGGGCCTTGATCGCGGTCATCATCAGCCCGGAGGGCTCGCAACTAGTCGCGGGCGGGCCGGGTGAGACGATCTTGGGTTGTCGTCATGAGCCCTGGAGAGGTCCCAACTCGTTGGCGAAGTTGAAGGAAGTCTCTGGCGCGAACTGCCATCACGGGTGACATTGAGACGTCCAGACGGCGGTGACCATCAGCCCTGGAGGGATCGCAACAGCAGGACCACGGACTTGCCGATCGTCGGGCGGGCGTCGTCATCAGCCCTGGAGGGTTCGCAACGCGGTGTTGTAGCAGGGGAGGCCCTGGGAGTAGCCGGGCGTTATCAGCCCGGAAGGGTTCGCAACATGTGATGGAGCACGGCTTCAACCCGGCCCGCTACGTCGTCATCAGCCCTGGAGGGCTCACCCGTCCACAACCTCCCTGTACAGAACAGCGGGGCGCCCAGGACGCCGATCTGCTGCCGCCTGGAGAACCCAGGCCGGGGGGCGCCGGCCTGCGTAGAACTTGTTCGCCGCGTTGACCCGTCCCTCGAAGGAGATTTTCCGGCTTTTGCCTCAACCATCCAGGTTGTGTGCACAGGAACAAGCGGCTCCAGCTCTTCAGGGGAACCGAGGCCATAGGCGATGCCGTCCCCGACGAGGTGGTGCTGGCGGCGGGATCGAGCGATGCTTCGGACCCGCCGACCATCACCCACTCGTGGCCTGGTGTCAGCGGGCGTGCGGACTGTTCCGGCCAGGACCGGCCCGCCCACGAGCACGCTCGGAGGGAGCGGCCCGTGCCCGGCTCCCCCTGACTTCCCTCATCGCCCTGCGACGGTTCGCAACGTGCTGAGCCCGGCGTAGTGGGTGATCGCAGCGTCGAGTCTTCATCCCCCTGGATGGGTATCAACGCGCCTCCACGGGCGTGCTCTGGCCCAACGCGCTTGGCCCCAAAGCCCCTTGGAGGGGTACCAACGCGATGTGCGGCACATCCTTGCCGGACAGGCCGAACGTCTCATCGCCCCTCGGAGGGGTACCAACCCGCGGAACGGGGGAATTTGGCCGCGGGTCAAAGCGGTCCTCATCGCTTCTCGGGGGGGTACCAAGATGATGAGCCGCAGGTACTTCAGGGCGGTGACCTCGGTGTCCTCATCGCTTCTCGGAGCGGGAGCAAGGCGCAGATGCGCATCCGCACACGCGATTCGCCGGGGAGTCCTTAACGCCCCGCGAAGGGGTAACAACTACGCGGCCCGGGTAATGCCGAGCATGACCGTGGTGGCCTCATCGCCCTGGGAGGAGTACCAACTCCACATCCAGCAGATCGCACAGCGCATCATGATCGTGTCCCTATAACCCCTGTGAGGGGTACCAATGTCAGGTATCAGGTGACGTAGGACGGGTCTTCGTTTCCAGTCCTCATCGCCGCTGGGAAGGCCACCAACACGCAGCCGTTGGATTCCTGCCCGCCACTGTCTTCGTGTCCTCATCGCCCCTCAGCGGGGTACCAACCGGTCGCCGCACGTGGCCTGGCCGACGACGATGTAGTCCTCATTGCTGCCGGGAGGGGTACCAACACGCGGCAGGCCAGGCAGGTGCGGCGGCCGCGGCTCCAGGTCCTCATTTCCCCGGGGGTACCAACATGAAGACGGCGACATGCGCACCGCCTGCCGACTCCGGTCCTCATCGCCCCCGCATGGATAACAACGTCACGCCGTAGGTGCTCGTCAGGGCGGAGATGCACCTTCCTCATTACCCCTCGGCGGTACCAACGTGTCGGCGGAGTGGGCTTGGATAGGGATGGGCCAGTCCTCATCGCTCCAAGAAGGGTTAGCCACGCGATCGCGTCGCCAATCTGTGCGCCGATCTCCTGCGTCTTCATCATCCCTGGGACGGTTACCAACACATGGCCCAGGTGCGGGCGTACGGGCTGCCAGCGGCGTCCTCATCGCCCCTGGAGGGGCATCAACACCACGGCCGCGACAGCTGCGAGGTCGCAGTGACGGGTCCTAATCCCCCTGGGAGGGGTATCAACGGCATCCACTTGTCGACAGGCAGCGGGATGATGTTGGCGAGTCCTCATCGCGCCGGGAGGGGCGTCAACCGCTGGAGCGCGGCGCAATCACTGTCGTCAGCTCCAGTCCTAATCGCGTCTACGGGGGGTATCAACGGATAGTCGGTAATCCCTGAGGTCTCCGACCAGCCGGGTCTCATCGCCCCTGGCGGGGGTATCAACATGAACTCCTTGACGTTGTTGGCCCGGATCGTGCAGTCCTCATCGCCCCTAGGAGGGGTACCAACAGCATCGGGACCACCTCGGTGGAGCGCGCCTCACCGAGTCCTGATCGCCCCTGGAGGAGTGTCAACGCGACCACGATCGGCAGGCAGGCGCCGCCCTGGTCGAGTCCTCATCGCCCTGGAGAGGGAAACCAACTAGGTCGCTGATCCGGCGGCGTATGCAGCGGCCCTCATCGCTCCTGGGAGGGGCATCAACGGCCGGTTTCCTGGGGCCGGTCTCCCATAGGTGCTGGTCCTCATCGCCCTGGGAGGAGTATCAACGTGCCCATCATGGCGACGACGTCCAGGCCGGCCTGGTGCCCTAATCGCCCCTGGGAGGGGTATCAACAGCGCGCCCTCGGCCGCGACGGACGCACGACCGACCTGTTCACATCACCCCTGGATGGGACACCAACCCCAGGACCAGGAGTGGCACGGTGTAGAGCGTGCTCGTCCTAATCGCCCGTGGGGAGGCGTACCAACATGGGCGGGCAGATCCAGCACGCCATCAACGGCTGGGTCCTCATCGCCCCTGAGAGGGATACCAACGTGTAGCGGGACAGGGCCATCGCTACGGTCTCGCGTCCTCATCGCCCGAGAAGGGGTACCAACGGGGCATGAACGCGGTGGTGAGGGTGAGCATGTGTGTCCTCATCGCCCCGAGGAAGGGCATCAACGTCTCGGAGCGGCCGATCGGGATGCCGTTTGAAGCGGGTCCTTAGCGCCCCGCGGAGGGACAACAACGGAGTCCATCCCCTCTCACTCGACCTGACCCACCATGTCGTTATCGCCTCCTCAGAGGGGCAACAAGGAATCGAATGGTGGAGCTTCTGCCCGAGCAAACCGGTCCCGTATCGTCCATGGGGGGCCAACCCGATCTGGCTCGCCAGCCACATCTCCCGCCGTTCGTGTCCTCATCGCCCAAGGAGGTACCAACGCGCTGCGGGCCTCGCTCAGACGCCGCAATACAGCTGGTCCGCATCGCACATGCGAGGGGAATCAGCCGGTACAACAAGTCCCCAGTCGCGGCACGGATCGCCGATCTAGTCGCCCCGCAGGGGGATCAGCATGTTTGCATGAGACAGTGCCGATACCGATTCGGGGATGTCGGAATCCCTAAGGCGAGTGGAGGTCACCGTGTTCGCACGTGCTCGAGGGGGCCTCCTAAGGTAAAAGGGGCGGCCAGCTCTTGCCTGCACCGAAAAAACGCCCCGCCTGTTTGCGGTCAGCCAAGCTGGGCCCTGTCTCCGAACGGATCTTTGCGGCCAGCTGAAGCCATGGGGGTACATACCGTTCGCACGTTGGGCTCCCTGCCCGTCCCTGCTATCCGATGGCGTGTTCCTCGGCGCAAACCTTGTGGGACGGTTTCGCGTCGTCGTCGAGAAGGCTGGCGGGTTTCCCGCAGTGCCAGCAAGGCTGCGGTTCGGGCAGGAAGCGGGCGGGGTCACTCCAATCGGCGATCCGTGGTTGCGGCACCAGGTTCGACGGCGACTGCTGGGGGCGCGCTCGGTCCTGCGGGGTGCGCTGCGTCGCGATGGTCGGGAGGGCGTTGGTCTCGATGGTGATACCGAGCTCGACGCTGTCGATGCCGCGGCGCTGCAGGGGCGCACTGGGAGTCCAGGTCTGATCGCCGAATTGGCAGGTGCTGTTGGCGTCGTTGCCGGAGAAGTGCAGGCCGTGATCAGCAGGAGTTGGTTCGGGCTCGTCGGGTGTGACCCCGTCTTGGTAGTCGGACCACGTGGCGTGGTCGTCGACGGGGACCCACATGAAGCTTCCGGTCCGGTGGTCTTTGCGGCTGGGCAGGAAGATGGGCATGACGCTGCCGGTGGCGGCGCCGATGATGGTGCGGCCGACGGTGACACCGAGCCGATCGCCTCGGTCGCCGGTGTAGCCGCTCACGATTCCGTCGGAGGCGCGGGGGGTCTCCCAGAACAGGTGGCGTTTGCCGCACCCCGTCTTCGACTTGCCGGTCGGGCACGGTCGCACGGCTGCCGCGGTGCAGAGCCAGTCGGCAAGGACGCGGAACCCGCCGATGAGGGGGAGGTCGGCGGCGTTGTTGATCTCGCGCCAAGTAACGTCGCGGATCAGCATCCACTGGGCCCGGTCGACTAGGTGGAAGGTGTCGTCGTGGGTGATCCAGTTGGATACGAGCCCTGCCTCGGACTGGGCTTTGGCGCGACGCAGGACCGTGCTGGGGCTTGCGTTGTATAACTGGGCCTCGCAGCCGAGGTTGACTCCGCCGTGACCGTAGATGGTGACGTCGGGGCGGGCGGCCCGGCTCTTCGTGGCCTTCTCCACCGTCGTCTTCAGACCCGCGCTCTGGCAGGTGCGGTCGAGGAACTCCTTCATCGCCTTGTGCCGGTCGCTTTCCTCCTGCGTCATCTCGTGCGCGGTGGGCAGGTGCGCGGCTCGTAATCGAAGGACACCGTCGGGGCCGCGGTGCCGGCGGACGTACATGTGTGGGCTCTTGACGCCGGACATCTCGGCCTTGCATTTACGGTCGAGGGCCTTCTCCGCGCAGATGAGGAGGTCTCGTCTTCTGGTGGCGACCGGCTGGAGCAGTTCCTCGACCAGGTCGGTCACACTGATGGCACTGTTCGAAAGTCCAAGGTCCGGCTTATCGAGTTCGAGGACACACTTCAGTTCGGAGTGCCACACGCCGTTCGCCACAAATCCCCCTGCCTGGCTGTCAGTTGGGCTTTCACGGTAGAACGCACCACTGACAATTCCCCCTGACCTGCACATTCATGCCGGGCCAGACGACGTCGGCTTGGAGAACCGGAGAGGCAGGAAGGCACTGTTTCCAGGATGAGTTACAGACCGGGGTGATAGAGCCGGGGCTCAACTGGCCGACGATGTTTCGCGCCGTACGACGCGATGGCCCGCGCCAGCGGGGCCAGCCGGGAGGCGTACGGGTGCCACGGGGGAACAATCTGGGTTTGCTCGTTCATCCCGGCTTGACTCCAGTTCTGCAGAGTCTGCGACGTGCTCCGCAGGCGCGCAGGACCCCGGCATCGGCAGTCCCGCGCGTTGCTCGGTCGTGGGTGGATGGGTGACGTGCCGGTGGCGTTCACCGGTCAGGCGTGGCAGGAGTTCCAGCGCCGGGCGGCTGCGGACCCGTCCTTGTCCTCGGCAGCGACAGCTGCCGGGGCTGACACCTGAAGCGTGTGGGGAGGTCTCAGAGGCCGAAGCGCTGAAACCTGGCGACTTCTTCCATGGTTTCGCCGAGAAGAATCTGCCAGACGGTTTGCTCGACACTAGGTACAGGTTCGCTGCTGTCGGAGTCCACGTACAGTTCGGTGCTCCGTGGATCTCCGAGAGCCGCCAGGCGTTCGACGGCCCATCGGCGCTCCACAGCCGAGCCACGTGAGTCCAGAGCGATGTCGACGAGGACATCGGCCATGCCGTGGTCGCCAAAGCGGTAGAGCTCTGCCGCTGCGTTCCCGCGCGTCAGGGAGTCGGCTTCTTCATCCTCCACGACATCGACGAGAAATCCTCGGTAGTCATGGCCGGCCTCGATGAGTGCGGAGGCCGCGGTGGTTCGCTCGAACAGACTGTGGTCCGAGTCGGCAACGAACGCCATCATCATCTCGATGGCCTCCCTGTCGTCCTGGCTGCTCCGCGCCCGGATCGCATGGAGGCGATCGAAGAAGTCCGCGTCGTCCTCCTCGGCGAGCTCATCGAGGAGGACCACCCCGGCGGGATGCCCCAACGCGGCGAGCACGCGGCCGGTCAACGCGCGCACCACATAGTGGTCGTGCCGCTCCGATGCCAGCTGGACGAGGGCAAGGAGGCCGTCATCCGCGTGCCAGCGCCGCAACTCGGCGGCGGTCAGGAACCGAATGAGCGGGGCGATCTCGCGGTCGAAGGCCAGCGCCCGTAGGTGTTCGGTTCCACTTGCATGGTCGAAGTCGGTCACCAGGCCGGCAGCCACCGACCGACTGTAGTCCGTCAGCCGCCGGTTGCCGACGGCCAGCTGGAGTTGGTGCACCACGACTCGTTCCACGGGCGCCGGAAGCCGCTCGCCGTACCGCGCCACGCCAGAGAGGAAGGCGGCTCCCAACAGGCCGCCGTTCTCGGCCAGCCGGAGGAGTGTGGAGTCCAAGCCCGGCTCATGGCAAGCGGAGAGGCCGACCACGAAGCTCACGTACGAGGCTTCGGCATCCGGCGGGGACCATGTCCTGCGGCTCCAGGGCCGCACACGCCGGAAGCAGCAGAAGAGGTCTGCATACAGCGCCTCACGGCGCTCGGCATCCGCGGTGTCGTGCTCGGCGGCCAGGAATTCCAGCAATGTCCGGTGCCAGAAGTCGAAGTCCCCTCCGTGTTCCACTAGCAGGCCGCTGCGACGCAGCACGTCGGCCAGGAAGCCGGCCCACATATCGCGGGGAATGCCCTGCGGAGCGGCAGCGGCGGGATGGCCGGTCAGTACGCTCACGGCGGCGCGTGCGTCGCCGCGGAGCCGAGCGGAGGCAAGATGCCCGATGAGGTCGGACACATGAGTGACGGTGCGCTCGACGGCGGCCATCGCAGCCGGTCCGCGGTTCTCCCATGCCCTGCGGGTTTGCGCGTCGAGGGTGCCGTCGCCCCGCCCTACGTGCCGCTGGCGCAAGAGGTCGACGAAGCGCGCGAACACCATGGCGCGACCCGCCGGGAGCTCGTCGCCGGTGTCGGCCGCATAGAGCTGACAGAGCATGGTGGCCATCAGCGGGGTGCGCACGACGTCCTCAAGGCCGGCGCGCCGCACCGCTGCCATGAACGATGCGGTCTGCTCGGTTGCTTGCGGCACCCCGAGGACCCGCAGCCAGCGGTCTGCGAAGAGCGACACCTGTCCGGGGTCGAAGGGCTGCAGCTCGAAGCGGCTCACCGCGTGGCCCGGGATGTCGACCTCGGTGCCGGGCAGGGGCCGTGAGGTCGCCACGAAGCGGTACCGCGGTGTGGACGTCTGCTCGGTCAGCGCGAGCAGTTCGCGTACCAGGGTTCGGCGCGCCTCGACGTCGGCGACCTCATCGAGCCCATCGACGAGCAGTAACCATCGTGCGCCGGGTACCGGCTCGGTGCGGAAGAAATCCGCCGGCACCTCCTGGCGGAGCCCTCCACCCTTGAGCAACGCTTTGACCCGCCGGGTCAGCAGGGTGGGCAGCGGCTCGTCTCCGAGGAGGTCGACCGCCGGCACGAGCACGGGGAGTTCGACGGTGCCCTTCGCCAGTGGGACCGTCTCTGCCTCAGCCCGCGATCCGCCAGCTTCACCCTCACCATGGCTGGTGGCCACAGCTGCCACAAGAGTCCGCAGCAGACTGGACTTGCCACAGCCTGGTGCGCCGATGATCAGGCAGTTGCCGCCCTGGCCCAGCACTTCCTCGGCGGGGACCGCGGCACTTTCGATGCTCTGACGGCTGCCGACCGTGGGCAGATGCTGCGGCTTCATGCGCTGATGGACGTAGACCTCGGCCATCGCAGGCGGGGTGACGTCCGGCAACACGCCTGCATACGGGCGGTCGCGGGCTGCCCGTCGGGCCGCGGCCAGGTAGTCGGCGAGCACCGCGGCCCCGTCACCAGCCGCTGTGACAGGTACTCCGATGTTCTGCTCGACGGTCGTCCCCTGCGCACCCGCACCCCCGAAGACGTTCTGGACGTGGAGTGTGAAGCACGGCGTCTCGCGCCCCGGTTGCGTCGGGCTGGGCGGCACAGCCGCCTCGGCCCGGCAGCTCCGGGCGCGGCCTTCGGTCGTGGTGGACACCGTGGGAACGCCGCCGGTGCGCTGTTCCTCCGGCGCGGCATCCTCGGCCATGCCAGGCCCCTCTCTCCCGCGCGTCTGGCCTCCGCGGCAACCGCTTCCGGGATCCCGCACTCGCCCGCTCCGCACGCCCTCCGTCTGTCACCATCACCTTGGCACCAGCCGACCGGCCTTGTGCCTCATCCGCCGAAATGGAGATCGTCCGTGACGGAAGCACAGTCCTCAGGACCCGTTTTCCACCAGAACGTCTACGCGGGAGGCACCGGCGCCCAGGGTATGGAAGTCACCCAGAACGTGGGCATCCGGGCAGCGGACCTCCCCCTGCTCGTGGCCCGACTGCGCGAATTGGCACCGTCGGCCGGAGCAGAGGGGCGAGACGAGTACATCGCGGACGTTGAGATCCTGGAGGACGAAACGCAAGCGCCTGTCGGTCGGGTGAGTGCCTGGCAGCGCCTGCGGTCCGCGCTGACGACGGCCGGAACCAACGCCGCCGCGGCCGGAGTCGTGGCGCTGGGCGACCAGATGATCAGCGCCGTAACTGGCTGACCGGAGTTGGGTCTGCCGCCTCCTCGGTTCGGGCCGCCCTCTTCCCACGGGCGCCCCGTCATGGGCAGCGGCATCGCGCGGCATCCTTGGGACCGTGCCGTGCCCGCACCAACGCCTCCGCCCTGCTCTCGCCATCAAGTATGGCGAGCTGGTGCACAACAAGACTGCGTCGAACACCACGCAACAGACCCATCCCCGCACACAGAAACCCCCGCCGAGCCAGCCGACGGGGGTTCCTCATCTTTCACTGGCGTCTCACGAACAGCGTCGACAGACCTGAACCACAGAGACCTAACCGGTGAAAACACTCCTGATCTAGACCACCTGGACGGCACAAGACGCTTTCGACTACCTGTGCCAGGTGGGACCGAGGCTGGGAGCGGGCGCTACGGCCCATCCAGCAGAGCCGGAGTCCCATGGTCCGCATCAGCCAAGACCGGACCATTCCCGAGCCAGCGGTCCCGGCAAGGTCTCCTCGGCTGCCATATTCGCAGGTCAGCGAGTTGCCACCGCTGTACCACCAGCAAACGAAGAACCTTCTGTGGGTGGCTCGCCCTGGAGCGCGACTCCCTGACAGTTCATTGCCGGGCCGTTCTGACCTCGGCTAACGTCTCTCGGAACCGATACCACTTTCCTCAGAACTTCGCAGGGGCGAGGTTCGCGGTGCCGTCCTCGGAGACCGTGGAGACCCAGGCAATGGGCCGCGGCACGACCGTCGCGGTCAGGAGCTTGTAGAACTCTCTACGGGGCATCTCAGCAGGATCGAAGTCAATGCGCATGGTGATCAGTATCCACACCGGCGGGTGCGGATCATACAGCGGATGCCCTGCTCCACCCAGCCGCTGATTTCGGCGGAAAGTGCCCGGTGGGCCTGCGGCTCCCGCTGGCGATCGCCCCCGACGGCACAGCCCTCGTCGAACCCGAGGACCGGGAGCTCGCCACTCGGGTCGGCCTCGCGAGGGCGCCGACAGCCAAGCAGCACCTAATGTGGTTCACCGCCCCGCCCGGCACCGAGGCCGCGGCGCAGCTGGAGCTGCTCTCCGTCATCGGTACGCAGGGCATGACAGCGGCGTCCGCGGTCGTGCCGCGCTGATCGAGCCGGCGGGATTCGGGCACGGCCATGCCTCCTGCGGGCAGGCGGGGCGTCGCGTACTCCGGTGGTTCCGCGGGCGGAGGCTGGTAGGTGATCACCGTTCTGCGGTCCGGTCAGAGACAAGTCCCGCGCTCGAAAGAACGGGTCTCGGCGTAGTACTCGGGACGTCGGGACAACACCCACCGCCGCCTCTCTTCTCATGTCATGGCAGCCCGCTGCGACCGTGGGGAAGCAGGTGGTCAGCCTTCACGTCGGCGTTTGCGGTGCGGCCGGTCTGGGTGGACGAGGCTGTCGAGACCGCCCACGGCCGCCCGTATATGCGCCGGTTCACCTGGGATGTTCCGGCCCGCACACCACCAGGAGAGTTTCCCTTTCGCCGCACGCGGATGCATGCCGAGGTCGTGCTCGTCACACAGAGGCCATGCCTGCCAGAGGCACTCGGTGACGGTTTCCTGTGCGGCGTCGGCGATAGCTGCCAGGGCGAGGACAGGGTTGTCCGACGAGTCCGGATCGACGACGTTGCCGTGCCACTCGCCGTTGGCCAGGGCCAGGTAGACGTACTCGGCTACACCCTCGTCGTATGAGGGAAGTCCCAGCAATTGCAGGGGTTCTTGGCCCGGCAAGGTCACCGCAAGGTCCCGGTTGACGAGGGCAAGGGCCTCGTCCCACAGCGGGTACTCGCCAAGCGCAATCCGACGGGGCTCAGGGGGATCGAAGAGAGCACTCATGGAGACCATCCTGCACGGCGGTCGGACCGCGCTGTCCGTGCACGACGTCGCGAGAAGCATTGGTCACTTACTGGGGCTACTCGCTCTTCGAGGATCGACATGACATGGACTCAGAGACACCAACGGTGGCGGTGCTAAGGCATGTCCGACGGCTCGTCATCCGGCGGACCCTCCGAGATTCGTTGGCGCCGGTGGAAGCAGTCCTTGCGCCGCAAGCACGTCGTCTCCGTAGGCCGCTGCCCAGGCGCCCAGGGCGCGGATCGGGGTGAGCAGGGCGGTGCCGGCCTCCGTCAGCGCGTAGTCGACGCGGGGCGGGGCCTCGGCATAACGGCGACGGTGCACCAGGCCGTTGCACCCGAGCCGCCGCAGCGCCTCGTTGAGCACCTTGGGGCTGATCCCGCCGATGCGGCCCTGCAGCGCACGCGGGCGCATCGGGCCCGCCTCGCCGAGGACGTAGATGACCACGCTGTCCCAGCGGTTGGCCAGTACCTCCACGGCGATGCGCGCCCGGCAGTCCGCCGCGAACGGTTCCCCGCCCAGGTCGTCCCCGTCCCCATTCACCTGTCCCATGCGGACATCCTGCCCCGGCCGATGCCTACCAGCCGGTGTGCATCGGCTCCCCTAGCGTCCATGGCATGACATTCCACGACGCGAACGGGAGCAGGACGATGCGCATCGGCATTCTCGGCACCGGCGCCATGGCAGCAGCACTGGGCGGGGCCTGGGTTCGGGCCGGACACGAGGTCATGGTGGGGGGCCGCAACGCCGCTTCCGCCGCCGCCACGGCCGTCCGCATCGGGGCCGCCGCGCACGGCTGCCTCGCCGAGACGGCACGGTACGGCGAGGCGATACTGCTCGCCGTCCCCGCCGACTCCGCACCGCAGTTGGCCAGGGAACTGGCAGCGGACCTCGCCGGACGGACCGTCCTCGACTGCACGGTGCCGATGCAGCCCACCAGCGACGGCGGCCCGGTCCTGTCCACCGCCGGAGGTACGGACTCAGCCGCCCTGCGTATCGCCTCAGCCGCGCCCCACGCCCATGTTGCCAAGGTGTTCGGCGTCTGCCACGAGAGCATCTGGACCGTGCCACAACCGACTTTCGAGGGTGCTCCGCTGGCGGTGCCCTTCTGCACGGACGCCCCGCCCGCCGACGCTGTGACGAGGAAGTTGATCACGTCGATGGGCTGCACCCCTCTACCGTGCGGCGGTCTGGAGCGGGCGGCGCTCCTGGAGGCTGCAGCGGTCTTCGCCATCGGCGTGTGGTGGTCCGGCAGCGAAGTCCGCCACGTCTTCCCCGCCCCAGCCCTGGCCCCCGGCGCCGTCGACGACTAATGCCTGTCCGACGGGTCGCCTGACTGCGCGGTTTCGGTGTCGTTCCGGCCAGCGTGGAGCGAGGCGACCCGTCGGATCGGGAGTGGGTCCGGCTTGATCCGCATTTGCCGAAGAACAGGGGCCGGGCGGCCGGTGGACGTGCCACCGGAAGGTGATCAACGGAATCTGGATCCGGCAGCGGACCGGCATCCCGTGGCGACCTGCTGCCGCGGTTCGGCGCCCCCCTGCACGCGCGGTTCGCGCGCGACGCGCACCCTCATCCCTATGGAGCGGACACACCGGCCGACGGGATGTAGGGCCCGCCGAGCTGAAGCCCACGTGCACAGCACGCAGCCTTTGGCGTCATCGGTGAGATGCGGTAGATCGTGGCCGCAGAGGGGGGCGCTCGCCGTCCAGCGCTCGTTCCGGTTCAAGCAACCCCCGCGGGCGCGAGGCAGTCTTGCCAGGCAGGTGTCGAGGTGGGGCAGTGCCCGCGCCGGCCGCCGGAATACAGGGTGGAAGACGATGTGTTGAGTGCCTGAGTGAGGGTGGAGATGACGAATCTGAACACCGTGGTGACGTGGGTTGACGCGCGCGAGAGGCTGCCTTGGAGCGGTGCACCGGTGGCAGCGGCGATCACGGGCAGGTATCCAGCTGACAGGGCCACTGAGTCCGAGGCCGACACAGCACTGGGCGAGGAGTTCTGGCTGGTGAGGCCCATGGTCTTCATGACTCTGCACTGGAGTGAGGACGGGGCTGAGCACAGGGACTGCTTCGTCGACTCCGACGGGGTTGTCCGCTTGGCCCACGGTCTCGCCAGTGCCGAAACCGTGACGCACTGGGCCGAGCTGCCCACCCTGCCGCGCGGGACGACGCACCTCGTCCTCGGGAAAGGCGTGCAGTCAGCCCTCCAGAACGCGTGGGACGCTCCCCCCCTCACCTGAACCACACCCTGATCGGACACGTGGCGGG
Organism: Streptomyces sp. NPDC048197; assembly: GCF_043202395.1. NCBI lineage: Bacteria > Bacillati > Actinomycetota > Actinomycetes > Kitasatosporales > Streptomycetaceae > Streptomyces > Streptomyces sp. NPDC048197. Next base: position 156,721 of record NZ_JBIDAJ010000014.1, on the reverse strand, counting down.
TACATACGTAGCCGGTCGGTCTACAGGAGCCGGTTACCAGGCACCGCGCAGGGTCTCCCTCTGAGCCCTGGGGGCCGAGGCGCTCACACCGTGGTGGCCAGCTGCCCAGGCACCGCCGTCAAGGCCATCTCGTAGGTGGACGCGGGCGGTTGAGCCAGCGTGAGTGACCAGACGCCCCCTCAGCAGCCCTGGTCCCCGAGCGGTTCTCCCCACAACCCCAACGTGCCGGGCGCAATCAGCTTCACCGTGTTCGTACCGCGCGAGGGGCTGCAGACCCGGCGAGACCCGAGGCGGCGAGCTGGGCGATGACGGTGGGGACCGCCCGTTGGCGTACGCGTCTGCGGCTGGTTACTTGACGTCGACCCGTCCTACCCGGTCGGGACCGGTCGTCAGTGCCTCGCACGTGATCTGCCACGTGGGGGCACCGGAGTGGAGCTGGGTGTGGAGGTAGGCCGCGGTGAGCCGGGCCAGGGCGGCAACTCGCTCGGGGTTCTCGTCGGTGGTCTCGGCGGCGTCGTATCCGGCGATCCCACCGAGTCCGTGTTCCGCGTCGAACAGGGTGAGCAAGGTCTTGGGTCCGGGGGCGAGGGTGTAGGGGTCGGCGTGCCAGTGCGGCCCCATGTCCGTGAAGTGCCGAGAGTCGTCCTTGTCGCCGGCGACGACCAGCGCGGGTGCGGTCATGGTGGAGAAGTCGACGGCCCCGATGATGGGCCATTGCTCGGCCATGGGCCCGTTGAGGACGTCGCCGCCCCTGCCGGGCGCGGCGAGCAGTACACCCGCCTTGATCCGGGGCTCGACGAGGTGCACCACGTTTCCACTGTCGGGGTCGGTGAGTCCGGCGCCCAGCAGGAGGGCAGCGGTGAAGCCACCGAGCGAGTGCCCGGCGAGGGCGACCTTGGTGCGGTCGATCCGTCCGGCGAGCTGCGGCACGGCGTTCTCGATCACGTCGAGCCGGTCGAGGATGTGGGTCATGTCCTCGGCGCGGGAGCGCCAGAAGTCGGGTGCGCCTGGTGCGTCGGCGACCAGGTGGCTCAGTGTCCTGGAGGTGAGGTGGGTGGGCTGGACGACGACGAATCCGTGTGCCGCCCAGAAGTTGGCGAGCGGCGCGTAGCCGTTGAGCGAGGAGAGGTTGTTCGAGGGGCCGTGGCCGTGGGAGAGGAGGATGACGGGGAGGCTGGTACCGGTCATGGGGGCGGAGACGCGCACCTGGAGGTCCACGGGACGTCCCGGCACGGAGAGGACTACGGGGCTGAAAGACAGGACCGGGACGGCTGTGTTCAAGGTGTCAGCGCTGGTGGCGGTGGATGTGCTCACGATGCGGGCTCCCTTTCGGTGGCGGCTACCGCCTGCCCGGTCTCCGGCGGCCGGCGGGCGGACAAGGCAGTCAGGAGCGCGCCGTTTCGGATAAGCTGAAACGGAACGCTGCTCCATTTACTATCTGGAGCGGTGCTCCGTTTTGTCAAGCGGCGTGGAAGGAGAACGTCATGGCCACCGAGGACCCCGCAGGGAAGTCGCCGCCCCGAGGCAAGCGGTCCGACGCCCAGCGCAACCGGCAGACGGTACTCACCGCCGCCGCCGAGGTCTTCGTCACCTCCGGTGTCGACGCCCCGATCCGCCAGATCGCGGCCCAGGCAGGCGTCGGAATGGCCACGATCTACCGCCACTTCCCGACCCGGGCGGATCTGGTCACCGCCGTCTACCACCACCAGATCGAGGCATGCGCCGAGGCCGGCCCCCGTCTGCTGACGAGTGCCGACTCCCCGCTCGACGCACTGCGCCAATGGATCGACCTTTTCGTCGACTTCCTGGTCACCAAGCACGGACTCGCCGACGCCCTGCAGTCCGACAGCGACCGCTTCGCCGCGCTGCACGCCTACTTCCTCGACCGCCTGCTTCCCGTCTGCGCCCAACTGCTCGACGCCGCGGCCGAGGCCGACGAAATCAGGCCCGGCACGCAGCCCTACGAGCTGATGCGCGGCATCGGCAACCTGTGTATCGGACGCGGCAACGACCCCCGGTACGACCCCCGGCGCCTGATCGCCCTCCTCCTCCAGGGACTCCAGCAATCTCAGGCGTGCTGATGCCGACGAGCGACATAGAGACCACCTGACCCGTCCCTGACTTCCACGCGATGCGAACGGCCGCATCCCGACAGGCCGGAGACCCGGCAAGCAACAATGCCCCTGAGCCGGTGCCGCCACTTCTCATGAGCATCAAACACGGACTCACCAGGATGCTGCTCATCGTCGTGAACATCCGCTGCCATAACTCTGGCTCTGGCTCAGCTTTTGTGTTCGGTTACTGTGAGCGACAATCAGGTGTCGACCTGTCCGAGGAAGAGAGAGCGCCTGATGATGCCGCCCTTCTGCGTCATATGCCGTGTTCCGTACCAGCATTCAGACTTTGAATACGAGGACTTCACCCTCGTGAGCTTCCGGCCCACAACGACGTATCCGGATGACTGGGCTGGTCACCCGGAGCACTGCGAGTGGTTCTGCCCCTCACATCTGCCCCTCACAGAGGGCCTGACGCATCTGCCGGCCGTGGAAGCCCTCGCACACATCCAGGCGAACCTGCGCGAGACGACAGACCAGGGAACCTAGAGGCGGCCCAGGAGCGCGACCGAACGAAGACTCAAGTCATCACTCAAAGTGGCCGCATCACAGAAGTTGAGCCAGAGCCGTAACTCGTGAGCAAAGCCAACACCCCGAGTGGCACGCCGAGTTCGGCGTGCAGCACAGAGAGACGGACGCGTGGCAACACCGGCATCGCGCTCCGTGTCGACTCAACAGACCGGTATCCGGATCGGCACAGCGCCGCGAAGCGGCAACCCACCCGAAGCCGCACCAGACAACGGCCCGGCACGCGGGAATCGCCCTCCTTCAGGTGGGCGAGGATGTCAACCCGCCATGCCATGCGGGGTCTTGCCCGTTCGACGCCACCTCATGTGCCGTCGTGACCTCCAGTCTGGACGGCGGCAGGGCGCCTGCGAGGATCCCTGGGTGCAGGGGTCCGTTCGGACCGTTTCGGCCAGCTCCGATCGGTTCCCTGTCGCGAACAGTGCGGCGCTGACGAGCGTAGCGAGCAGGTCGATGTCGGAGCCCGATTCGAGTCGGACCGTGATCCAGCCGGATGCGGTGGGCAGCTTGAGGGCGCTCGACCTTTGCAGTGCCGGGCGCAGCCGGTCGATCATGCCGTGGGTCAGGTGTACGTCGACCTCGTTGCCGCCGTGGAAGTGGACGATTTCCTGGGTGCCGGCGCTAAAGCAATGCCGTGCCCCGCAACGCGCACGACCCCGCGAGAGCGCCGGCCAACCGGCGAGACGTGCGTTTGCGTGTTCGACCAGGTTCATATCGTCAGCGTGCCCAATCCCGGCCCAAGGGCATAGGGCTGCGGCAAAGGGATCTCGAATCCGGGCGGGGCAGCTGTCCCAGCGCGCAAAGCCGTGCGCAACTCGCCGCTTCCACTTCATCGGCCGTCCACGGCCCCGGTAGACACCGGGCTGAGGCTGGGATTCCGAGGAAGCCAAGATGTCGAGATGTTCAGCGCCGCCCACCCGAATGGGTAACCGTCGAGCCGGCCTGCGGCCGATACGGGGGGCCGCAGGCCGGTCCTCCCTGCGGAGCCAGGTCCGACGGAGACGGGATGCCGCACCATGCTGCGTTACCCTCCTTGACCGCGGCAAGGCACCCCGGCCTCAAGGTCTACCAATGGACCGTAGCCCGGCGGCGTTGACCGAGGTACGGCCGGGCGGTGTGCTGGCCAAGGTGATGCGGGCCGTACGGCCATTGTTCGGAGAGGGCCAGGAGGCGCGTGCAGCGCTGCTCGAGCTGCTGGGGCCCAATGCGTGGCTGCCCGGCGGCCACCGGGTGATCCTTGCGCCGCTGCGAGGGCGTCGGCGGGTGATCGGTGCTGCGGTCTTTCTGCGTCGAATGGGCACGCCCGTGTTCCAGCAGGAGGATCTGCTGGTTGCGTCACAACTGGTGTCGCACACCGCGCTGGGTGTGGACAAGGCGGGGATTTACGGCCGGGAAGCGCATATCGCCGATGCGCTGCAGCGCACGATGCTGCCAGGTTTTCTGCCGCAGCCGGCCGGGGTCCAGTTGGCCAGCCGCTACCTGCCGGCCGCCGAGACGGCGCGGGTAGGTGGCGACTGGTACGACGCGTTCCCGCTGTCGGACGGCCGGGTGGCGCGGGCTGTTGGCGATGTTATGGGGCACTCGATGGTTTCGGCGGCGATCATGGGCCAGCTACGGATGATCACGCAGACGCTGGCGGAATTGGGTCTGCCCCCCGCAGGAGGTGCTGCGGCAACTCGGCGATCAGGCCCAGCGGGGGTGGGACTGGTTGGCGACGTGCCTGTACGCGGTCTACGACCCGGTCGGGCAGCGGATCACCATCGCCAACGCGGGCCATCCGCCGCCGTAGATGCTGCACGGCGTCGGGCGCGCGGAGGTGCTGCGGGTACCGCCGGGCGCGCCGCTCGGCGTCGGTGGGGTGAACTTCGAGGCGGTGGAATTGGACGTTCCGGCGGGTGCCACGCTCGTGCTGTACACCGACGGTCTGATCGAGTCGCGGATCCGCGACGTGTGGGCAGGCATCGAGCAGCTGCGGGCGCGGCTGGTGGAGTCGGCCTGGCTGACGCGCCCCAAACCGCCGCCGCTGGAGGCGCTGTGCGAGGAGGTGCTGGACATGCTCGGCCCCGGTGACCGTGATGATGACGTGGTGCTCGGGAGGGCAGCCTCGTCAGGAGCTGTCCGTTGTGCCACGAGCAAGGTGACGCCACCGTTCGCTACAGGCTGCTGGTGCCCGTCGCGCCGCGGCACCATCGAGATGGGTAGCAAGGGCATCGACCAGCTGGCGTAGGGCGAGGAACCCCGACCGGGTACCGGCTGTGTCGTCGGCTTCCGAGACGCGGGTGGTCGGTGCTCGCCCCGTTCGCGAGCGGATGGACGTGAGACAACGTGAGGGGTACATCGGGGCGGCTCCGGCCGCTGACCGCAAGCGCGTCGTGGCCGTAGTTCTGGTTCCTGGTAAGTGCACTTACCAGGAACCAGAAGCGGCTGTGGCGCAGCTAGTGAGTCTTGCGCTTGGGGGCCTTGGTGACCCTGTAGGTGTCCATCCAGGGGTTGAGGGCGGTACTTGTGCCCTTCTTCACCCACTCCTGGTTGGAGTTCGATGAGCAGACCAGGTAGTCGCCGTGCCAGTTCCAGAAGCCGCGCTCCTGGTAGACGTCGAACTGGTACTGCTTGTAGATCATCCCTGCCCGGACCCGGTACTGCACCTTGTCCGGCAGCTCGATTTCGGTCGTGTCGGTCACGGTCTGGGTCCTGTTGACCTCGAACCCAAGACCGGCGCTGATTTGCTCGTCGCTTGCGCCGAAGGTGGCGCTGACTTTGCTGGAGACTTCGAGTTTGAACTCAAAGATCTTCTTCCCCGGGCCGGGGATGCTGGTCTGGGCGGCGGGGGTGTCGGGCCATTCGTAGACCGTCTTGAGGTACTTCTTGTTCCTGATCTGCACCGCGCCGGTCGAGCACGACATGCCCTGAGCCTTGGACTTCTTCGCCGACCGGGCGGCTCCGGCCTGGGTGATGGTGTCGGTGGTGGGCGGGTTCTCGCCGCGGAAAAGGTCGGGGGTGCCAGCGGTGATCCCGCCGGCCAGCAGACCGGTGGCGACGGCGGCTACCGCCAGCGCGCGGGTCCTTCGGGTTCGGGTGAAGTGCATGGTGATGCTCCTTCAAGAGAGTGAGTTGGGAGGCAGCTGGGTTCCTTCTTCAAGGGCACCTCGGCTGCTGTCGCGCTGCCCGCGGTCGTCGACACCGGTGGTGGCAGGGCTGGCCCGGCAGCGGCGTGGCGACGCTTTCGACTGGGGGCGTCGCCCGGCGGTGCGGGGCGGTGCAAGAAGCGTTGCCGGGCGGTGCGGGGTGGGGCAACAGCTTGCGGCGTCTGGGACAGTCCGGGCCCGTCTACGCTGGTCAGGGGTGGTGCCGAGGATGTCTGGTCGTTAGATCCGAGGGGGTTTCCTGAGCATGGACAGGCCGGGACTGTCCCGGACGGGCGAAGATCTAGCGGGACACCTTTGAGACGAAACAACCTCCTTGCCAGGCCGCGAACTACGCGGTCTTTTCGAGGAGGTGGCATGGAACAGCAGACGCTCCGGCCCCGGCGGCAGGTGCCGAAGAAGCGGACCACGAGGAAGGGGCTCCGGTCGGCGCCGGGGTCGCACCGCAGGCCTCGCACCCTCGGCGTGGGCGCGAAGAAGGTCCGCAACGGCATGGTTGTGGTGGCGGGACTGGCTGTGGGGTTCGTGCTCTCGGTGCTGGCGGGCGTGCTGCTGGCTGTGCACGGCCCGTCGGACTCGTCCGCGGCCGGCGGACCGTCGCTCACGTTGCGGCCGGAAGCGCCGGCGGTGCCCAAGTCCGCGCAGGCGCACCCGGCCAAGCCCGCCGAGCCGGACTCGGCCAAGGCCAAACCCGCGAAGATCAAAAGGATCGTGCTGCTGCCCGGTGACACGCTGTGGGAGCTGGCGCGCACGCACGGCACGAGGGTGAAGCAGTTGCAGCGGCTCAACGGTCTGGGGTCGTCGACCCTGATCTACGCCGGGCAGCCGCTGCGCGTTCCTGCGAAGCCGGACGCTTCCACCCCCACCCGGCCGAAGGCGACCACGCCGTCGGTGACCGCACCTGCGCCGGGCCGGCAGCCGAGCACGACGCCCACCTCCAGGCCCGCCAAGCCGACCAGGTCCGCGGCGAGCGCCGTGGCCTATGCCCGAGCGCAGTTGGGCAAGCCCTATGTGTGGGGCGGTGTCGGACCTCGCGGCTTCGACTGCTCCGGCCTGGTGATGCGGGCCTGGCAGGCGGCTGGGGTGACGTTGCCCCGCACCACCTGGGGGCAGATCCACGCCGGGACCGCCACCACCCGAAGCCGCCTGGTGCCCGGTGACCTCGTCCTGTCCTACGGCGGTGGGCACGTCGGGCTGTACATCGGTGACGGACAGGTCATCCACGCCCCCCGGCCCGGCACCGTGGTCACCGTAGCGCCCCTCCCGGACACCGCCCACGTCGTCGGATACCGCCACATACGCCAGTGAACGATCCGTAATCAGTGCGGATGGCGGGTTCTGGGCAACAGATGCCCCCGATCCTCGAAGGTGACAGACAGATGCTGGAAAGAGCGCTCATGTACCGATCAACTGCCTTTAGGCTCCCTTGGTACTCACGAGACAAGGGAGCGGTGATGGGACAGGGGCCCGACCCGGCAGTGGCAGACAGCCCCGCACAGTTCGTGGAACTGATGCGGCAGTTACGCCGCTGGGCGGACCTGAGTTACCGGCAGCTGGAACGCAACGCCACCGACGCCGGCAATGTCCTGCCGCGCGCGACGATCTCCGCCGCCCTGAGCCGCAACGAGCTGCCCCGCGCCGAACTCCTGGCCGCCTACGTACGGGCGTGCGGTGGCGACGACGACACGGTGGCCGCATGGCTCGACGCACGCCGGCACCTGTCCATGTCCGGCACCGCCTCCCCAGAATCCGCCGGCGAAGACAGACCGCGGACTGATGCCCAGAAGGGCGACGACGCACCGCAGAAAACGGTGCCGACCCCCGTAGAAGCAGCCGCCAAAGAGCAGAACCCGGACACCGACCCGGCCGGCGAACCGACCTCTGGCGACCCGGCCGAGGACACCACCGATCCTGCAAGCGCTCAGTCGAATTGGCGTCGGCAGGGACCGCTGGTCGCTATCGCCGCGTGCACCGTCGCGGGAATACTGGCGCTGGCGTTGTTGCCGTCCAACGGCAATTCGGACGACAGTGCTGGCGGCGCGCCCCGGCACGGCAAGACTCCGCCCAACACGCGTTCCCAGCAGACAACTTCTTCGCCCACCGAGCACCGGACGGCCGACGCCAGGCCCTCAGGCTCCCCCACCGTCTCGCAAGCTGAACCGGAGAAGACGGCCGCTCCCCGTCCCAGCCACAGGCCCACGCGGGCCCCCGTTCGTATGCCGGCTTCCGGCTGGACCCGCATACACCCGGCATCCTCCCCCTCCCTCTGCCTCACCGAGGGACGCGAACGCAACGGTCGCACCGATCGGGAAATCGCTGTTCAGCACTCGTGCGCGGACGCCCCTCTGCCCCGCGTCTACCTCGAAAAGCTCAGCGGTGAGACCTACCGCATCCAGTGGCACAACCCCGACCCGAGCAAGGGCATCGGCTGCCTGACCGTCGACGGAGCCTCAACCACCGCCGGAGCACTGCTCGCCCCCCGGGACTGCGAGGACAGCAACAGCCAGAAGTTCCGCCTGGAAGCCTCCGGCGGCGGCATTCGACTCCGGCCCCTGCACAGCGGCCTGTGCGTGGGATTCCTGCCCCCGGTCACAGCCGGGGCCGAAGCCGTGCAGGCCAACTGCACCGGAGCCTCCAGCCAGGCATTTTCCTTCACCGCAAGCTGAGACCGCGAACCATACCCCGGCGGTGTTCCGGCGGAGCGGCACATCCCGCTCGGCGGTGGTCACAGCGTTCAGGCGGCCTGCGGGATTCTGCGCAGTGTCCGGGCGACTCGCGGGGCGAAGGCGCGAGTACTGACATCGGCTGTCACGGCGAGTGGTGCCCGGGGTCTTCCGGCCGACGGCGTACAGGCTGTCGGAGGGCTTCAAGCAGGTGCACCGGCAGGTTCGCGACGCTGACCACGCCTCTGTCCAGCATGAATCTGACGGTGGCCAGCTGCCGTTGCTCCTTGGCCTCCACCCGCAAGGTCTGGAGAAATTCGGCGGCATGCTCAGGGTTGCTGGCGAGGTAAGAGGCAAGTGCGTCCGTGGTGTCCGTCAGATCTGGCGGCACGACTTCTTCGAGCGGCGTCTCAGCCAGCGCTGCCTGTCGCCACATCTCGTCGAACCGAAGGAGCTGCTCCTCCGGTGTCGTCGTCCGGGCTCTGCTGCCGAGGATCTCGACGAGGGCGTCGATCGTGTCCAACCGCGGCAACGATGTGCCGGTCAGAGCAGTGTGCACTGTGCTGCGGGAGATGCGTTTCCTCGTCTCATCGCTGAGGGCACCAACTCGCCTCGTCCCGGGGCGGATCGGCCCCCTCGGGGCCGTGTGACACGCCCGGGTAGGCTCTTCGGGCGATGTCGTAGGACACACGGGGGATGGGGTTCATGCCTGCATCTGTTGCGGGTGCGGGGGGCCGGGCGCGCGGGAGCGCCATAGGCCCCTATACGGTGCTGCGGGGGTTGGATGACGAGGCGTCCGGCATACCCGTACCGGAGCGGCGGTTCATCGGCCGGAGCGCGGACGGCGACCGTACGGTCCTGATCGGCGTGCCGCTGCCGGGCGCCGACCGGGACCGCTTCCTGGCCGAGGCAGCGACCTCGCGCTATCTGCTCGGCCCCTGGTCCTCACCGGCCACCGAGGTCGCCGCCCCCGGTGACGCCCCCTGGCACGCCCGCCCGTATGTGCCCGTGCTCCCGCTGCCCGCTGCGCTCACCGTGTACGGCGGCCCGCTGCCCGAGGGCACCGTACGGGCCATCGGCGTGGCCCTCGTCGAAACCCTGGTCATCGGGCACGGGCAGGGCCTGGCTCATGCCGGTGTGTCGCCCGCGGCCGTGCTGCTGGCGGCCGACGGGCCCCGGCTGACGTGCTTCGGGGCGGTACGGGCCGCCGCCGGGGACGGTACGGCGCGCTCCGGGCTGCCGGGCCTGGAGTCGGGCAGCCTGCCGCCGGAACAGGCGACGGGCGGGCAGCCGCATCCGGCGGGCGACGTCTACGCACTCGGCGCGACGCTCGCCTATGCCGCGACCGGCTACACCGTGCCCGAGTGGGAAGAACTGCCGGCCGGCCTGCGGACCGGCATCACGGCCTGTCTGTCCCGGGACCCGGCGGCGCGCCCGCGGCCCGCCGAACTGCTCGATCTCCTTGAAGCGGGCGGCCCGGCCCCCGCGTCGCCCGTCCCGGCTTCCGGACCGATGTCCCCCGACACCGTGCTCCTGAGGTCCACAGACCCGGCCGGCCGCGCCGCCGCCCTGCTCGGTCCCGGCTGGCTGCCCGGCCGGATCATCGCGGCCCTCGCCCGCCAGTCGGCCGAGCTGCTCGCCGCAATCCCCCCGGTTCCGCCCGCCCCACAGGACTGACGCCTCCATGCCGTTTCCCCTCGCCCACGACGATCCGCCCGGCCTGGGCAGCTACCGCCTCCTCGCCCGGCTGGGCAGCGGCGGTATGGGCACCGTCTATCTGGCCCGTTCCCCGGGCGGCCGCACCCTGGCGCTCAAGACGATGCACGCCCGGATCGCCACCACCACCGAATTCCGTACCCGCTTCCGGCTGGAGGCGGATGCCGCCCGGGTCCTCGGCGGCCGATACGGCGCCCAGGTCGTCGAGGCTGATCCGCTCGCCGAGACCCCCTGGATGGCCACCGAGTACGTGCTCGGCCCGCCGCTCGAGGAGGCGGTGGCGCTGGCCGGCCCGCTGCCCGAGGTGACGGCCCGCGCCCTCGGGGCGGCGCTGTGCGGGGCGCTCGGCCAGCTGCACCGCTCGGACGTCGTCCACCGCGACCTCAAACCGTCGAACATCATGGTCACCGCGGACGGCCCGAAGGTCATCGACTTCGGCATCGCCCGGGCCCTCGGCGACGACCGGCTGACCCGCACGGGCGCCGCGGTGGGCACCCCGGCATTCATGTCGCCGGAGCAGGCCACCGGGCAGGAGCACACCCCGGCCGGAGACGTCTTCGCGCTCGCCGGGGTCCTGGTCTTCGCCGCCACCGGCCGCGGCCCGTTCGGTGACGGACAGCCCGCGGACCTCCTCTACCGCGTGCGCTACCGCGAGCCCGACCTCACCGGCGTCCCGGCCGCCCTCGTCCCGGTCCTGGCCCGCGCCCTGGCCAAGGATCCCGCCGAGCGCCCGTCCACCGCTGAGCTGGCGGCTCAACTCCACAACGGTGACGGGGAGTTCGCAGACCATCTGCCGGATGCGGTGCTGGCGGAGATCGGTCGGCGGGCGAGCGAGGTCTGGCAGCTCGTGCCGCAGCGGCTGCCCGCACCGCCCAACCAGCCGGCGACCGTGCCGTCCGCCGATGTCCCCGCCGCCCGCGGCCTGTCCCGCCGGGGACTGCTGCTGGCGGGCGCGGGCTCGGTACTCGGCGTGGCGGGCGCCGGGGCGGGGGTGTGGGCCTGGCTGGGGCGGGGCGAGGCGGCGCCGGGGCCCGCCACCGGGCCCGGGTACACCAAGCCGAAGCCGGGGCCGAGCGTCAGCGCACTGAAGAAGAAAAAGCTGGACTCGGTGTGGCAGAAGCAGATCAGCGGTCCCGATGACGACCAGAATCCTGAAGTGCCCCTGGTGGCCGGGGACCAGGTCGTCATGGTGTCCGATGCCGAGGCGCGCGGGGTGGACCCGAAATCCGGTGAGACGCGATGGACGTTCTCGCTGTCCTTCGACGAGAGCTGGGAGGTCGCCTCGGACGGCACCCATGTCTACCGGATCGCGCGGGCCGAGGAACGGGTGGCGGGCAGCGCGTTTCCGAAGTCCGTCTCGTGGTTCCTCACCCGCGTCGACCTCGCCACCGGCAAGGAAGGCAGACACCTCGCCCCGGTGTCGGACGACCAGGACAACGGCCTCATCAGCCGGCTGCTGGCCGTCGCCGACGACACGGCCTATCTGGCGGTCTCCCGCGGCAAGGTCAAGAAGTACGAACGCGAGCTCCCCTGGTTCGTGACGGCACTCGACCTCACCAAGGGGAGCCGGAAGTGGATGGATCCACTGCCGTTCCGTTCCGCCAAGAGCGACGAGCACCACGTCCTGTCCGCCAAGGTCGTCGGCAACCTCCTGGTGACCCTCCAGCAGATGAACGATGCCAAGGTCCGGATCGTCGCCCGCGACCTCCGCACCGGGAAGGTCGCCTGGGACAAGCCGTGGAAGGGCGCCGACCGGCGGCTCGTACGGGATCCGCTGACGGCCGATGGCAAGCATCTCTACCTGGGCTACGGCCCGTTGCGGGCGCTGCGGCTGAGCGACGGCGGCCAGGTGTGGGACACCTCCGGCAGCCGCCCCGGGAAGACGTACGGACCGCCGGCCCTCAAGGACGGTGTGCTGTACGCGGTGGAGGAGGACCTCGGCCTGGTCGCGTTCGACGCCGGCAGCGGGAAGCCGCGGTGGACGGAGAAGAGCTGGGAGGGCAAGTCGGCGGACCACCTCGTCCGTCCCGTGATCGGCTCCGAGTACGCCTACTCGTACAGCTTCACCGGCAAGTTCCTGCGGGCCGTCGGCCTCACCTCGCACACCACCGAGCAGCTGTACAAGACCAGCGGGACGAAGTTCACCGCCCATGAGAAGAGCCGGATGGTCATCGCCTCCGGGCCCGACTTCCTCGCGGGCTATCCGCTCCGCTGAACCCCCGCCCCTGCTCCGAGGCCCGCAAACCGGCCGCAAACTCGTGCGAAGGACACCACCCATGAAACCGCTCGGCACCGGCGACCCGCTCCGCCTCGGCCCGTACCGCCTGCTCGGCGTGCTCGGCGAGGGCGGCATGGGCAAGGTCTACGTCGGCCAGGACACCGAAGGCACCGTCGCCGCGGTCAAGGTCCTGCGGCCCGAGCTCACCGGTGAGGAGAACCTCGCCCGCCGCTTCGTCCGCGAGGCGCAGGCGGCGACCGCCGTGACCGGCAAGGGCGTGGCCCGGGTGCTGGGCACGGAGACCAAGGGCGGACGCCCGTGGATCGCCACCGAGTTCCTGGCCGGTCCGACCCTCGACGAGGCCGTCGAGGCGTACGGTCCCTTCGACGAGCCCGCGGTCCGCGCCCTGGCCGCGTCAATCGCGCACACCCTCGCGGACATCCACGCCACCGGCCTGATCCACCGCGACCTCAAACCGCCGAACATCGTGCTGACCTCGGACGGTCCGCGCGTCATCGACTTCGGCATCGCCCGCCCCGAGCACGGCCTGACCCTGACCACCGCCGGACAGGTCCCGGTCACCCCCGGCTACGGCGCCCCCGAACAGGTCCTGGGCCGCCGGGTCGCGGCCCCCGCCGATGTCTTCTCACTGGGCGCCGTCCTCGTCCACGCGGCCAGTGGACGGCGGGCCTTCGACGGCGGTCATATCGCCGCCCTCCAGTACAAGGTCGTGCACGACGAGCCCGATCTGACCGACGTCCCGGAAGCGCTGCGCCCGCTCATCCTCCCCCTCCTGGCCAAGGACCCGGCCGACCGCCCCACGCCCGCGCAGATCGCCAGGGGCTTCGCACCACCGCGCGGCGCCGAACGGGCCTGGCGGCGCGGCCCGGTGAGCCAGGCGATCAAGGAACGGGAGAGCGGCATCCATGAGCTGACCACCGCCCTCGACGGCGGCGCGGCCCCCGGGCAGGTCTCCCGCCGCCGGCTGCTCACCGGCCTGGCGGCGGGCGGGGTGGTGCTCACCGCGGGCGGCGGGGCGGCCGCCGCCTGGTGGCCGCGGCCACCGAAGCCACCGAAGAAGAAGGTGGACCTCTTCGCCTTCCCGCCGGCGGCCAAGACGCCCAAGGCACACCTGCTGAACGCGGATGACGGCGACTTCATCGTCGGCGAACCGCTGAAGGAGCTGTGGGCCGTGCACCTCCTCGCCGAGGACACCCCCGCACCCCTGCCCGTCCGGGACGTCATCGTCTTCGGCACCCGCGGCGGCGGGATCGCCGCCCACAACGTCGTGGACGGAAAACGGCGTTGGGCCGCCCCCGACATCAAGGGGACCGGCCGCTATCTCTCCCTTTCGGACCGCCTGCTCGCCGCCGTCGACAGCAAGGGGACGCTGCGCACCTTCGTCCCCACCACGGGGGAGCGCCGGTGGACTGCCGACGTCAGCGCGGAGAAGTTGTTGGCCGCGGACGACGAAGCCGTCTACCTGGTGACCAAGGACAAGCGTCTGCGCGCCGTCGGCCGCTCCGATGCCAAGATCCGCTGGACCGCGCCGATCGACAAGCCGTTCCGTGCCAAGGTCAGCCCGCCAGGCGTCGCCGCCCACGGCCGTCTGGTCGTGGGCACCCTCGACGGCAACGTCCTCGCCGTCGACACCGCCACCGGCCGTCGCGTATGGGACCTGCGCGACCGCTCCGACACCTTCGTCCGCCCCACCCTCTACGGCGACACCGTCTACCTCAACGGCATGTCGATGACGGCTCGCAGGATCACCGACGGCAAGGAGCGGTGGACGGTCAGAAAGCGTGCGATCGCGAGCCTGCATTCGCCGCCGCCGATCGTCGAGTGGGGCCCGGTGACCGCCACCGCGGACGCCCTGTACGTCACGAACCAGGGCTACAGCGACGACGCATCCTCCCTCCCCCACAAATACAAGCGCAGCGACGGCAGCCAGGGCTTTCAGCTCCGCGCGACCTCCAACATCCACACGCCCGTCGTCGCCCAGGGGAACGCTCTCTGGTCGATCGTCGCCGACACGTTCAACGAAGTCAGTGCAGTGAGCGTGGAGGACGGACACCAGATGGCGACGTACGAGGTGGGCGAGGCCGACCGCCAGTGGCTGGTGGCCGACGGCAACCGCGTCTTCGCCATGAACGACGACTCGCTCTACGCCCTGCCGGTGTTCTGACCCCCCGTCCAAGCGCCGCCCTCCCCGCCCGCTACTTCACCGGCGCATCCACCCGCAGAAGCGAAGGGCCCCGGCTTCATTGCGATGCGCGAACAGGGAGGGAGCAGGCCAGCGTTCGGTGACCGTGGGCATGTTCACCCCCAGGAAGCCGCCGCTTACTTAACCGCCGTACTCGCCGCGCACAACCGCCAGGAGCCAACTGACCAGGTCAACAGCCTCGCTGTCGACCTGGGATACCTGCCCCTCGCTTTGGCTCAGGCCGCCGCCTACATCATCGACACGGATCTGGCCTGTTCCTCCTACCGGGAGATGCTGGCCGACCGGATCAGGGCCCGCCAGACCGCCGACCCGTCCACCTCATGCACGTCTTCGGTATCGCCGCCGAGACCGCAATGAAGTACATCGACACCGCCCACCCCGAACGCCGGTCCACCCTCTGGCGATGACAAGCTGTGCCACAACCCCAAGGGCGCAGCTTCTCAGCGCAGCCGTTGTATCTGCGCAAGCAGCCGGGCCTGTTCGAGCTTCAGCGACTCGAAAGAGTTCCGTAGGTAGTCGTCCAACTCCCTACGCGGGAAATTGCCAGCGATCGACACATGATCGTCGACCTGGACGGAGTCGAACCCGTCTTCCTGCCAGCGGGCGACGATGGGTTCATAGCAGGCCACATGCGCGCACAGCTCCTTCAGGGGCTCTGGGATCGTGTCCTCGCGCAGCAGGTCGGCATGGGAGACCACCGTCTCGACCATGCGCCGGTTGAGTGGCATGAAGACCGTCGACATCCACAAGCGCCAGGTGGCGGCCTGCTCCGTGGTGACTGGGGCCAACGCAGTCCACACGTTCCCGCCCCCGGCGACGAAGAACTTGCGCCAGGCCCGGTCCACGGCCTCCGACTGCGCATAGAGCGGACCGTAGAGCTCGCTGAGCTGGCGGTTGACCCGATCCAGATGATCCTTGCGGCGCGCCAGACGCAGATTCGTCAGGTATGTGGCCGCGTAGCCGGTAGCCGCCACGAACACCGTAACCACCAGAGGGACTACAACACTCAGCTGCACGAGCAACAACGCTACCCAGGGGCGGACACAGGTGTATGCGAATGCGGGCAACCGGATCATCCGGCTCTGTGGATCACCGAGTGCGGGGGCCGCCTGCAAACCACCCCGGGCGGTCGTCTGGTCTTCCATGTCTTCGCCGCGCTCGCGGAGTTGGGCCGCGAACTGATCGTGCAAGGCACGCACGAGGGCATTGCGGCCGCACGCGCCCGCGGAGAGCGCATCGGGCGCCCGCCAGCAATGACGCCCGAGCAGATCCGGCACGCCCGAGACCTGCTGAACCGTCCGGAGAACACGGTCACCTCGATCGCAAAGCTGCTCGGGCTCTCCCGGACGACGCTGTACAAGTACGTCCCCGAGCTCGCCGCGGGGCGGGATTCCCTCATCGCGGGGGACGGGCCAGCACTGCCCACTCCGCGACCCTGAACCGCACCGGCCGCTGAGGCCCTGCAACCGGCAGGAGGTTCGGAGCGATCTCGGTGGGTGTGAATCTTCCTCTGCCCCGGTCCGGCACCGGCCAGCGCGGCCTGCGTCTGTGGCACGTCTGGATCGTCCTGCCCGTGGCCTTCGCCACCGCGACCGCCGTGGCCGCCGGTGCATTCTTCGTCGGCTGGGAGCTCCTCGGCGCCCAGGGCCTGAAGCCCGAGCGCCAGCTCAGCGCCACCACGCTGTTCGATCTGGTGAAACTGTCCTTCGGGGGGGGGGGGCCGGAGCGGGTGCCCTGGTGGCCCTGGTCGTGGCCTACCGGCGCCAGCGGGTCGATGAGGACGGCGCCTTGCGGGAGGCCACCCGGCTGCATACCGAGCGGTTCACCACCGCCGTCTCCCAACTCGGCCAGGAGTCCGCCGCGGTCCGCCTCGGCGGCGTGCACGCCTTGGCCGGCCTTGCCGACGACGCCCCCACACCAGCCCTGCGCCAGACCTGCATCGACGTCCTGTGCGCCTACCTCCGCCAGCCCTACACCGCCAAGGCCGATCTCCCGGCAGACGACGCGGACGCACTCCACGGCTACCTGGCCTTGCGAGAGGTCCGACACACGGTCATCCGCCTCATCCGTGACCACCTCCGCATCCGCCGCAACCACTCTCACTCCTGGCAGGGGCATCACCTGGGCTTCACCTTCAACGGCGCGGAGTTCTCCGGCGGCACCGTAAGTTTCTCCGCGGCGCGGGGTAACGCGCCTGTTGGCCTGTTGCCACCACCCGGTCAAGCCGTGCCAACGGGGCTGAGCCTTCCTGCGGTGTGGTACCCGAACAGGCCCTGACCTTGTCTTTTAACCTTCGTCAGTCTGGGTGCCTCTTCGTTGCGGCTTCGTGAGCCGCGAGTTCTTCCGGTGTGCCCAGGAAGGCAGGACCGCAGCCCGCGGGAAGACGCTGGACCACCATGGCGATGGCCTCCTGTGCTGTAGCTGCCGGGCCAACAGTCTGGCTTCGGAGGGGACCAGAGACCCAGTAGGTGCCCCCAGCGGCGGGCTGAATGTACGGGATGTCCCAGGTCCACCGTCGTTCGGTGCAACGGCTGAAGTGAAGTTCTCCCATCCCGGTCCAGGGGAACAGTTGCCGCAGGCAGGGCTCGGCGTAGGCCGCTTCCCACAACTCCACCCGTACCCGCCCGTCGTCTCGTACTGCCTGCCAGCCTGCGCCAACGACGGCTTCGTGCGCTGCATCCCTGTTCACGTCACCATCGTGCACGAGGGGCGCGGCCGACCGTGACCGCCTGATTGATCGAATGGTCCCTCGAACTTGATCAATCGGGATGGGAAAGGCCGGACGCGAGAGCGGCCTTCTCCTGATCCTTTGCTCCGTCACAGAGTCAGAGGAAAGCGCGAAGGCCGTGGTCGTGAATTTGAGGCATCAGGGCGTCCTGCGGGATGCGTTCGCGGAAGTGTCACGCTTCCGGACGGAGTTGTACGCGTGTCTGACCACGCGGGGCGACGCGCTGTTCGAGTTATGTGACGCGCTGCTGTGCACGGACGGGCCGGTGCGGACCTGGCTTCGGTTCCGTTGCCGAGAGCGGTGGACGGCCGGATCGTCCTGGCCGCGGACGTGCGTCCACCCCGGCAGAGCAGGACCGGAAGACATCACGGCGTGCCCTGCGGCGGACAGCACGACGCAGACCGCGGCGAACACCGCGGCCCGGACATATCGCAAGGCAGCGGTGACAGGCATGGCGCCGACATCATGCCAAGGCACCCTGCCGGTTCCGGACAGGGGGTGGCCGAATACCGACTCCATGGCCGGCAGCAGAAGCTACGGCCCCTCCCGCTGCCGGACCGCACCGCCACCGGCCGCCGGACGCTGTTCCGTCCGCGCAGGCACGCCGGCGTCCTCGCGGAGCAGGACCCGAAGGCCCTCATGGCCGATGTCGTCGACCACCCCCTCGGCGACCAGGAAGTCGGCCAGCTTGGCCCGGATCCAGGTCGAAAACGGCAGGCCGTGCTCGGCCGGCCTGGACTTGGCGATCTTCTTGATCTCCCGGCGTTCCGGGAATGTGAAGGTCTTGGGCCGGCCGCCCTTGTACTTCGGGTAGAGCGCCTCGAAGCCGTCGGCATTGAAGTGGTGAAGCACGTCCCGGACCCGGTCCGTGCTGGTGAAGGTGACATCGGCGATCTTCGCCACGGACATGCTCTGTGCAGATAACAGCACCATCTGGGCCCGCCGCCAGGTCACCACCGACCCGCTGCCCCTGCGGATGATCCGCAGCAACCGCCTGCCCTCGTCGTCGTCAATGTCCCCGACCTGCACGAGTTCAGCCACCTGATCATTCTTGCCGTCCTTCTCCGGACGGATAAGGTCCTGCGGATGGACATCACAGACCTGACGCCTCTGGAACGTCGCATCTGGCAGGCGTTCCCCCGTGGTGTAGCGATCGACGTCCGCCAAGACGAGAGTGAGGACCCCTCAACGATTCAGGGCGCGGCACGAACTGTTCGGGCGGAGGTCATCCGGGCCCTCCTCCTGGGAAGTTCATCCGAACCCGGCGAAGCGCCCGCTCTGCGCGTCGCCGGAGCGAAGATCACCGGCGTCCTCGACCTCCGGCACGCAGAAATACACCACCCGATCCGTCTGACCTCCTGCCACTTCCAGCATTCCTTGGAACTCGACGGAACGCAGACTCGCCAACTCGACTTCAGCGGGTCCTGCCTTCCCGCTCTGGCGGCCACGTCCCTTCGCGTCGAAGGTGCACTCCGCTTCACCAACTGCCGAATAGCGGGAAGCGTCCAGCTGAGTAACGCGGAGATATCCAGCGGAATCTTCCTGGACCACGCGCGCCTCGGTACTGGTGGCGGATGGGCACTCCGACTCGATCACGCCTCTGTCGGTGCCGATCTATGGGCACCGGGCCTCGTGGCACTGGGCGGGATCCGCCTCAGCACGGCGCATGTCGAAGGGGCTGTCGATCTAGAAGATGCCCAGGTCAAGAACGCGAATGGCGATGCCCTCGACGCCGCACGGCTCACCGCCGGAACCGTCCTCAACGCTGGTGGCCTCACTGCCGAGGGCCGGATCAGGCTTACTGGCGCCAAGGTCGCAGGCTGGATCTCCTTCATCGAAGCCAAGCTCAGCAACCCAGGCAGCGTCGCACTGGGCATCAGCAGCTGCGAAGCCACTCAGCTGACGCTGCGAGATGCACAACCAGTCTCCGGCGACGTCAAAATGCACTACGCCTGCTTCAAGGTCATTGAGGCTGCGCCACAGGTCTGGCCGGCCACGGTACGCCTGGAGGGACTGACGTACGAGGCGCTCACCCCGCGCCTTCCCGCCGCAGACCGACTCGCCTTGCTACAGCGCGACACTGACGGCTTCGTCCCTCACAGCTACGAGCAGCTCGCGGCCTCCTACCGCCGCGTCGGCGATGACGCCGACGCCCGCACAGTCCAACTCGCCAAGCAGCGTCGACGCAGGGTCACTCTGCCCTGGTACGCCAAGACATGGGGCTATATCCAGGACGCGACCGTGGGGTACGGCTTCCGCCCCACTCGTGCCGGTGGCTGGCTCCTGGCTCTGCTCCTTCTGGGCTCAGTCGTGTACGGAATGCACCACCCACCACCCGTCGAGCACGGCAAAGGCCCAGGGCTCAATGCCCCCATCTACACCCTGGACCTTCTTCTGCCGGTCATCGACTTCGGTCAGCAGAATGCCTTCGCGCCCACCGGCGTTTACCAGTGGTTGTCCTACCTACTGATTGCCGTCGGTTGGGTTCTCGCCACGACCATCGCTGCCGGGATCACCCGCACCCTCAACCGCCAATAGCACCGCTTGCACCCCCATTCAACAACTCGGTGCCGTCTGGCGCAGCAACCGAGCGACACGTCACAACGGGGCGAACCTTGTCTGATGCGGCACTGGTGGAGAACCAAAGGCCTCCTGTCCCAAGTTCAGGGCCCGTGGTTCGATTCCGGCAACTCCGGTCGAGGTAAGGCCGTTGAGCAAACGTGCCACTGCAACACGGCAAGCGTTCCCTTCTCGCCTCGCGCGGCTCACCGCGAGTCCCGGGCTCCGCAATCTCAGCCCACGGAACACCCTGAATCCGACTCTGGCCGACCGCAACAGATCGCAAAGGTCGCCATCACGTTATCCCTCAGGGTTCACCAAGGCGCCAGCGCATGGAAGGCCTTGGTCCCGACTACCGGATGGGATCAGCGCGCTTCCACGGTCAGCGACCTGCTGCCTTGGAAGACCCACGGATCGGGCTCAACCCGCGCCAACCGACGCGCAATCCGCCCCATCAAGGGCTCAGACGCCTCCTGCCAGCGGGCAGGGTCTACGCTGTGACCCACGGCCGCCGCATGATCGTCAGTCTTCACAACACCGACGTTCAACGGTGGCCGTACGCGTTCCCAGTCGGCCCCATCAGCAAGATCGCGACCTATGGCTGGGCTATTAGCAGTTACTGAGTGGTGAGGAGACACCCGGGTGGTTTCCAGCGGCGGACGACGACACATAGAGGACCAGCGGGTCTGGGCGGTCCGCGCGGCGCGGCTGTTCGACGGGTACGCAGTACGAGCGGGGCGGCCGCTGGTACTCATCGAGGGTTCGCGCATTGCCGGCGTCGATATGACAGGAGCGGCTCCCTCCGCGGACCTGCGCGTTCTCGATCTCGGTGACGCCACGCTGTTACCCGGGCTCATCGACTCCCACGTGCACCTCGCCTTCGACCCCGACGACAGGTCGAAGCAGGCGATGGCGGACGAAGATACCGAAACGACCCTCACCCGCATGGTCTTCCACGCCGGGCAGCAACTGCGGGCGGGCGTCACAACCGTGCGGGACCTCGGCGATCGTCACTTTCTCGCCCTCTCGCTCCGTGACCGCTACATGGCGGGCTTGGAGATGGGCCCGGAGGTTGTTGCCGCCGGGCCTCCCATCACGCGAACTCGCGGACATTGCTGGTTTTTGGGAGGTGAGGCCGACGGCATCGCGGCTGTGGAGGCCACGGTCAGGAAACACATCGCTCACGGCGTCGACGTAGTCAAGATCATGGCGACCGGTGGTGTGACCACTCCTGGATGGGGGCCGCATCAGTCGCAGTACACACGCGACGAACTGGCCGCGGTGACCCGGGTCGCCCATGCTCACGGCAGGCCGGTCACCGCGCATGCGCACGGACGACAGGGGATGGCTGATGCCGTCGCAGCGGGCGTCAACGGCCTCGAGCATGCCTCTTTCTTCACCGAGGATGGCGTCGAGCCCGACTGGAAGACCGTTGAGGCCGTGGTGCAGGCAGGCATCTTCATCGGTGCCACCGAAGCATGGCTGCCGACAGGCTCGATGATCGCACCGCACATGGCCGAGCGTGTGGAGCAGCGCAGCGCGAATTTCGCACGGATGCACCGCGAAGGAGCACGGCTGGTCTGCTGCTCCGATGCCGGTGCCGGCCCCCGCAAACCCCACGGCGTGCTCCCGTACGGAATCATCCACTTCGGCTCTCTCGGCCTCACCAACACCGAAGCCTTGGCTTCGGCCACCTCCCTTGCCGCACAGGCATGCGGGCTGGCCGATCGCAAGGGCAGCATCGCCACCGGCTACGACGCCGACCTCATCGCGGTAGCCGGCAATCCGCTCCAGCATCTGGAGACTCTGCTCGACATCCGGGCCGTGATCCGAGCTGGAAGGCTATTCCAGAGCTGATCCCGCTCACCTGCAACGACATCCAGCGTCTGTTCACGATGCGAATCGCCCAGCCCGTGCATGACGTGCCCACCGGCTCGGTGGGTCCACATGACGACGCCCCCACCAGGCCCGTGCCCAGGCCAGTCATGACCGTTGACAACTCCGAACGCAGAAACCCCCGCCGGAGCCAGCCAATGGGGGTTCCTAATCTCTCACCTGTTATCACACGCGTCTCACCAACAGGGTCGATGCACCTGGACGGCACAAGACGCTTCCGACAACCTGTGCCAGGTGGGACCGTCAGCTCGGAGCGGCCGACTATGGCCAATCCAGCAGAGCCGCAGTCCCACGGTCCGCCTCAGTCAAGCGACCATTCCCGGGCCAGCGGGCCCTGCAAGGTCTCCTCGGCTGACATACTCGCAGGTCGGCGAGTTGCCGGCGCTGCACCATCAGCAGACCAAGAACCTGATCGCGTGCACTTCAACCACGATCACGGGCGAGCTCTCAGCCATTGCTGGAACTCATGAGCCTGGGCTAACGTCTCAACTCCCGATAGCACTGTCTTCCCAACTTCGCAGGGGCAAACCTGCCGGCGCGCTCGGCGAGCATGCAACGGTGGGAGGACGCCTTCGCGGCGTGGCGGGCCCGGCTGCACGTTCCGCAGCGGATAGCCGTCGTCGAGCACGAACAGCGCCTGCCACTCGACCTCACCGTCCCGGCCCACCGGCTCCTTCTACGGCAACGGATCAACTCTGCTGAACGACTCGAACTGCGCGAGGCCCCAGACCCCGCCGATCTGGGCTGGATCGGCCGCCCCCACGAAGTCCTCCTTGCCATGTCGAACGGGGCCGCCGCCCCTTCGACCGCCCTCCCCGCTTCCCTCCCCGACAGCCCGGCCCACCTCCCGGGGCGTTCAACAGTCCTGCACGCCCAGCTCTTCGGCCACCCGGATCGGTACGACGAGCTGCTGACCGAACACCTACCTGAGCTACTGGCGACCTTCGACACCCCGCCGGCATGGTGGTTCCACCGCCATCGAGTCCTCTCCCGCCCCGACGAGGACCAGCACTTGTCCCTGCATCTGCATCTTCCCGGCCCGCTGGCCTACGGACCAGCCGCTGAGCGCCTGCACGACACTCCGAGCGGGAGGCGGTCGCCGAGGCGCTGGGCGAAGCGGTCGGCGGGTGGTCCGGAGTGGTCGCCGATGAGTGACCGGACCGTTGGGGGCTGCCGGCCGAGGTGTCGTGCCGCGCTGGTCCCGCCGCCTCCGGCTCTCCTTACGGCAGTTGGCGCTGGTCTCCGGGGAAGCCGTGCGGGGAACCGCGCATTGCCCAGGTGTCCCGATTCTCACCGGTGCGCATCGCCGTGCTCGCTGTTGCCGTGACTGTCCTGGCCGACGGTGCCATATCCGTCGGCACCCTGCTTAAAGACAATCGCGGCCAGGCACTCAGGATCTCGGGCCCGCCGGCGGCCGCACTCGCCATGTCAGCACAACGGCCCACAGCCCACAGCCCACAAGCCCACAGCCCCAACGGAAACGACGTCTTGACGCCGTCATCAGGCCACCAAAACCCTCGCCAGCCATTCCGGTGACGAGCCAAGAAGAGGACGAGAAGCTCACGCTTCGCGGCTGGAGCACCAACGACGAGTCCTTTTGAGGAGGCGAAAGGAGGTGCAGAGGGTGCGGGTAAGCGTCATCCACGCCCCTGGTCCGAGTATGGGTGGGCCGGTCGCGTCACACCGTAGTGATCGCGAAGTGTGAGCCCGGTGTACTCGGTGCGGAAGAGACCGCGCTCCTGCAGGATCGGTACCACGTGGTCGACGAAATCTTCCAGACCGGAGGGAAGTACCGGCGGCATGATGTTGAAGCCGTCCGCAGCGCCGCTCTCGAACCAGTGCTGGATCGCATCGGCCACCGTGCCCGGAGTGCCGGTAATGCTGCGGTGCCCGCGGCCGGCGCCCATTCGGCCGATGAGTTGACGCACCGTCATTTTCTCCCTACGGGCCATGCCGACGATGAGTGCGTAGCGGCCCTGTCCCCCCTCGATGTGTCGCTCGGTGGTGAGGTGCGCGGGCAGCTCCTCATCGAGCGGCAATTCCTCTGGCGAAACCTGGAGGATATTGGCCAGCTGCCGGATCGCATGCTCCGGCTTGATCAACTGTGCCAGCCGGGCGTCGAGCTCTTCCGCCTCGGCCCGCGTCGAGCCGATCGTAGGGACGATGCCGGGCAGGATCTTGACGGTCTCCGGATCCCGGCCGAACCGGGCAGCGCGCTTCTTCAGGTCGGCGTAGAACGCCTGGGCCTCCTCCAGAGTTTGTTGCACCGTGAATACGGCGTCTGCGTGCCGTGCCGCGAAGTCTCTCCCGTCCTCGGAAGATCCTGCCTGGACAAGAAGCGGGTGGCCCTGCGGACTGCGCGGAACGTTCAGCGCACCTGCGACCTTGTAGTACGTGCCCTGGTGCGCCGGCGGATACAGTCGGTCATTGTCCCCCCAGACACCGGCTTGCTTGTCCCCCCGGATGGCGTCGTCCTGCCAGCTGTCCCACAGCTTGCGGGAGACCTCTACGAACTCGTCGGCGCGGGCGTACCGATCCCGGTGCAGGGGCAGGTCGTCCAGGCCGAAGTTCCGTGCCGCCTGCAAGGTGGCCGTCGTCACGATGTTCCAGCCGGCCCGGCCACCGCTGATGTGGTCCAGTGAGGCGAAGCGACGGGCCAGATTGAAGGGCTCGTTGTAGGTGGTGGAGGCAGTGGCGATCAGGCCGACGCGCTTGGTCACACCGGCCATGACAGTCAGCAGCAGGGTCGGCTCCAAGGCGGCTGAAGGCCGACGGCTGATGTCCCCCCACAGCCCCGGGTGATCAGCGAGGAACAAGGAATCGAGCTTGCCCCGCTCGGCCACCCGGGCCAGGTGCTGGTAATACTCGATGTCGGTGTCCGCCAGCGGGTCACTCTCCGGCAACCGCCAGGCCGCCTCGTGATGGCCGACGCTGCTCAAAAAGGCATTGAGATGCAGTTTGCGGGTCACCGTGTTCCCCCTTCGGGAAATTCTCAACGAGTATGACGGCACCGGCCGGACCCGAGCCAGGAGGGGTGGGCGCGGGTACCGCCCTACGGAACTTGAGTCCCAGATGAAACGTCGAACCGAATCCTCAGCTGGGCGAGTTCTGCTCGGTATTCCTCACGGCCGGCCAACTCTCCGGCCTGCACATGCTGGATGGCATACTTCTCGTGCACGTCGCGTAGCTGCACCAGCTTGTCCAGCAGTGATGCCGCGCAATCCGCTGACTCGTCATCGTGCCGATGGCGGAATATGGTGAGGGAGACGCAGACACCTTCGATCAGCCTCTCCAGATCCCATGCCGGGTAGAACATGCCGTAACGGGAATGAGCACCGAACCGGAATGCTTCACGCAGGTACCAGTTCCGGACCGTGACGATACGGAGCGCGCGGGAATCGTCAAAGAGGGCATCGCTGCTCAGGAGCTTTCGCTGGGTCTTCTCGAGGACGCGCCAGCCGTACGCGACATCGATCCGGAGTCTGCTCGCCGCCTTCGGCGGAAAGCGCGGCAGCACCCGCTGCCGTTGCACGGCGGAGCTGAGGTGTCGGGTGACGGCATCCATGGCCGCCCCGCCGTCGACGCCCGACGTTTCCGCGGCGATGGCATAGTCGTGCAGAATGCGGCACACGTAGTACTCCGGGAACCTTCCGATCTCCCAGCCGTACTCGGGCAGCCATTCCTTGAGGTCGTCCAGCGAGGTGATCAAGGGGTGCTCTGCGGCATATCGGAAGGTGTTGATGATGTTGGCTTGCAGATCCGATGCGGGTTCGGGCCAGTCAGGCTCCCCGGTGAGAAAATCTGCGGTCCCTAGCTCACGAGCGCTCTGCAGCACCTTCTGGGCCTCGTCCCGCACGTCTGCCGGCAGCACGTCGAAGTCGAGGGAGAAGTGGTCCGCCAGTGTCGGTCCCACGTCGAAGAAGGCGTCCGGGCTGGGATAGACGCATAGGTATCCCGCGTCGCGCTCCGTCGTACTGCCGCCGCTGCCGCGGGCCAGCCGTTCTGCCAGGGCCGCTGCGATTCTTTCGTGCGCCTGGGCCGTCGGGTGGCAGTAGTCGAAGAAATCAGCCGGGGTCAGAAGCGACGCCAGGTCGAGCACCTCGACGTCCATCTGTGCCGACAGCGCGGTAATGGTTCGACGGTACTCAGACTTAATGCGGTACAGGTTGCTGTCGCTCTCGACTGCGCGGCGTGCATAGCTTTGTGCCTGTTTCTCTTGGTTCTTACGGGTCAGCAAACGGCTCAGGTTGTAGGCAGCGACCGCACCAGCTGCGCCTACGTTGTCGGCCAACTTCTCCAGTACGGCGACCGGTTCGTCCTCGGCGCCCTGCTGATCGAGCAACACGGCCAGGTTGTTGCGGGCAATGGGCGAGACACGGCTCTCTTCCTGGGCCAGCTTCCGGTACTTCTCTGTGGCTGACGTCAAGTTCCCGTTCTCGTGGTCACGGATTGCGTCGATCAGCAGGCACGACTCCTCGCTTCGGCCAGCGAGATCGTCAGCCAAACGCGCGTCGAGGCCCACCACTTTGTAGAACGAGGCATTGCTCGCCATCATGGCGGCTGGAAACCGGGTGTTGGCGATGGGATTGACGAGAATGACTCGGATTCCGCGACGGCGGGCCGGCCGTACGATCGACTCAAGGTTCTTCCGGAAGTCTTGTGGTGTGGTGGCGACGGAGAGCCTTTCGTCCCGTTCGTCGAACTGACCTTTGTTCTTCTGCTGGATGCGGACGATCGGTCTCTTCGGTTGCCGACGGGGCAGCCACCGCGCCCTGTCTCGCCAGGGTTTGTAGGAGCCCTTGTAACGCGACTGGGCACCGTCGGTGTTCCCTAGATACACGATCACTACATCCCAGCGCCCATGTGCAAGAGATCGCCGGAAGTACCGCGCTGCGTCAGCACTCGTGAAGCCCGGGACTGCGTGGTTCTCGATCCGATGTGCTTCGCCCAGGATCTTGTGCAGCACGGACGGGTAAACAGTCTGTGGGGCCCCGATCCCCGCACTGCATGAATCGCCGAGAACGAGAATGCGCATGGCCTGTCTCCCTCCTGCTCGCGATGGATCGGTGCACGGAACCACCCTCGGGACGTGCCGACCGGACTACTTCCGCGATCGCCGTGAGAACCAGGACGCGGGGCCCCTCCGTGACGCCCCCACGGCTTCGCTGTCACTCTCCGTCACACTGGCGGTGGCCAGTACGACTCTCAGCGCATCGGCTGCGGTGGCGCTCGACATCGACGGCCGCCTCTCCCGGTCCGCGGCCTGCGTGGGAGTGAAGGGCACGTGGACGAAACCGCCGCGGATGGTCGGGAATTCGGTGGCGATGAGGTGGGCGAGGCCGTACGCGATGTGGTTGCACAAGAAGGTGCCGGCCGTGTGTGAGATCGAGGCGGGTATGCCGGCCTCCAGGACGGCCGCGGTGCAGGTCTTCACCGGAAGGGTGGAGAAGTAGGCCGCCGGCCCGTCGGGGACGATGGGTGCGTCGATGGGCTGGTTCCCCTTGTTGTCCGGCCCCTGGGCATCGTCGAGATTGATCGCGACGCGCTCGATGGTGATGTCCGGTCGGCTGCCTCCCTGACCGGTGGCAACGACCAGTTCCGGTTCGGTACGCAGGATTTCCTTGCGTAGGGCCGCTATGGAATCACCAAACGCACAGGGGAGTTGGACGACTTCCAGTTGCAAGCCCGCCGGGGGGTCGTCTGCCACCAGTCGGCAGGCCTCCCATGCAGAATTCAGGGAATTTCGCCCGAAGGGTTCTACTCCGGTCAAGAGAATGCGAGAAACGATGACCTCCGGTGGCTGGAGCGGAAGGTGTTTCAGATTTTATCGACCGGACGAAGGACGAGACAAGGCGTCGCATCGCGAAACTCAGCAACAGTCGTTCCCCGCCTACCCATCGATGGGCAGGCGGGGAACGGATTCACCAGTTCTTAGAATTCAGCGCAGCACGAGGAGCCGAACACGGGCGCAGGCCGGGGCCCCGTCAGACGGCGTGCCGCATTCCCCGTACCGACGGCACCGCCAGGGGGCAGAGCGTGAGAATGATCCACAGGAATCCGCCGACCAGCGCCACCCGGGAAGCGCCGAAGACGCTCGCGAGTGGCGCCGCGGAGAGTTGCCCCGCCGGAATGGCGATGAAGGAACCGAGATTGTCGTAGGAGGAGATCCGGGAAATCATGTTCTTCGGGATCTGCTCCTGGAGCGTGGTTTCCCAGGCAACGCTGTAGAAGCCGAGGCTCAGACCCGCGATGAATGCGGAGGCGGCCAGCCAGTACACGTTCGCCACGAGCCCCAGGGCAATGAGAGGAAGACCCACCAGCGCCGCGCAGGTCTGCGCCACGGGCAGCAGACGCTTCAGGACGATCCGGTACATCAGCACGGCCATGAGCAGCACGCCGGCCGCCTTGACGCTGAGCACGACTCCCCAGGAGGTCTCGCCGATGCGCTCCTTGGCGATCAGGGGGCCCAGTACGGTCCAGATGCCAACCTGCACATAATTCGCCACGCCGAACGTGGCGACGATCGTCCATACCCAGGTCCTCGACCTGAATTCGGTCCACCCCTCGCGAAGGGACACAAGGACACTGGCCTTCCGCGGCGGCGTGTTACCGGCCACCTTCAGCCGAGCCATGCACACAGCCGCGACGAAGTACGTGGCCGCGTCGAAGGAGATGGCCCAACCACCGCCTGCAGTGGCGACGATCGTGGCCGCGGCTGTCGGGCCCAGTACTTTCGCCGCATTCTTCGCCGAACCCAGAACAGAATTCGCCCGCTGGATCTGAAGCTTGGGCACAATGTCCGGAACGATACCGCGCAGGGCCGGATTGGTGAAAGCGGCCATCGTTCCGTTGAGCGCTTCGAGCGCGATCAGTGAGCCGAGGTGATAATTCCCGGAGATCAGCAAGAAGGCGACGATCGCCTGGGTCAGGGCGGCACCCAGGTTGGAGAGCAGCAGTACCAGGCGTCGCGAGAAGCGGTCCCCGACGACACCGCCGGCCAAGGTGAAGAGGATGAGCGGGATCGTGTTGGCAGTGAGCACCGCGCCCATGTCGCCGGCGCTGTTCGACGCATTGAGCACCGCGAGGGACAAGGCGACGGGGGTCATCGCACTGCCCAGCAGCGAGACAAGCCGCCCCGTGAAGAACCATCGGAACGCCGGCAGACCGAATGGACTTCCGACTGCCTCGGCCGGTTCTTCAGCTGTCGTTTCGGTTTTCAGGCTCATTCTCTCATCCTGCTCGATACGGACGGGAAGCGGTGAAGAGACGCACGAGCCTACAACGCCAAGTCACCCGTGCCACAACAGTATTGACCGTTACATGGTTTGTATTTGACGAGATGATGCGGTGCCTTCCGCCGGAATCTGTGCCCGAATCTCCGCGGCGCCACGGCCAGGGATGCGAGAAAAACCGACCAGCGGTTCCGAAAATGGAGCGGGCCCGGCAGGCGCCGGGCCCGTCCATGCATTCTTCCTTAGTGGTCGTAGCTCATGGGGCACCTCCTTCTTCGTCGATCGGCTGTTGATCACGGGACGGGACTTCGCCCGGGACTCCACAGAGGCCTGGGCGAAGCGGCAACTCACCCGCCGTCACCGGCTGTGGATCCGCGCCCGTGAAGTCTGGATGGTGATGTGCGGCTACTGACGGAACGTGACGGGGAGGACGTCCAGGCTCCGCACCGTCGCCGTACGGCGGCGTACGGGTGTTCCGGCCAGCCTGAGCGGCACCGGCGCGTTGCGCAGGCCGATCACCAGCTGTTTCACCGCGAGCTGGCCGAACATGGTGCCGAGACAGGCGTGGGGACCCCAGCCGAATCCCAAGTGCTGGTTGGGAGACCGGTCCAGGACGAGTTCGTCCGGCCGCGGAAACTGTTCCGGGTCCCGGTTGGCGGCGGCCATGAGCGTGAGCACGGTCTGCCCCGGTTCGATCACCGTGGTGCCGATCGTCGTGCGCTTGGTCGCCACCCGGCTCGTGCCCTGGGCGGGACCGTCGAAGCGGATCAACTCGTCCACGCCGGTGTCCAACAGGCCGTCGTCGCGCAGCTGCTCCAGAGCCTCGGGATGCTGCAGGAGCGTGAAAGCCACGTTCCCGGCGGTCGCGTACACGGTGCCGAAGCTCGCGTTGAACGTCACGCTGGTCGTGTTGCGGATGTAGTGCTCCGGAACCTTCGCCTTGGCCGCGTGCGCCCTGACGTGGTGCAACGTGCCCGGGCGGTCATTGGTCTCGAACCAGGAGTCGACCAGAGCGTTGAACTCCTTCCGGGCCTGGTCCCCGACCTGGACCGTACTGGGCAGCAGACCGGAGTCCATCCGTCGGGCGAGCGCGTCCGATATCTGTACGTACGGACCCAGTTCCGGCTCTTCGACGCCCAAGAGATCGGCCGTGATGGACAGCGAGACCGGGGCGGCGACTTCGGTCATCCAGTTGAACTCGGCCCGGTCCGACAGGCGGTGGAAGATGTCCGCGATCTGGCGTTGCGCACGCCGCCCGATCTCGTCGAAATCCTGCGCCCGCAGCGCGTTGATGAACAGTCCGCGCAACGAGGTCTGGGCCGGCGGATCCAGTGACTGGATGCTCTGACGGAACTCCTCGACGTCCTCGCCGACCCGGCGCCGGTCCCGGGCGAAGAGGCGGTAGTCCCTCAGCACGTCCCGGCAATCGCGGTAGCGGGTGAGGACCCACGACTCCATTTGTTCATGCCAGAAGACGGGGGCGGTCTCTCGGAGATGGGCGTAGAGAGCGTAGGGGGACGTCAGCGTCTCGGGATCGAGCGGGTCGTAGCGAACCTCAGGAGTAACTGGGACATGTAGAGGGGAATTCATGACTCCACCGCCTCGAAGGGGGCACTCTCATGGATCTTTTCCACGGCGGACACCACCTCGTCGATGTAGCCCTGACATTCGAGGGGCGACATACCTTTCACCGCCGCACAGCCGACGCCCGTTGTCGAGGCATCCGCCATATCGCGCATGGGGCTACCCGTTTCCAGACGCATGATCACGCTGTCCACACCCGGGAGCTTCATGATTTCTTCAGGCTCTACAGTATTCAATTTGCCGGGCGCGGTGGGAAGTATGGTCCATGCGTGGGTGAACTCGGTCTCCTCGCCCCAGCGGGGTATGGGATCGCCGGTGATGACGCGCGCACTGGCCTCGTAAATATCCACGCCTATGACGCGTTCGGTCATCACGCCAACGATTCCACCACCGGGGCGACAGGCGAGCTCGCTCGCCACGAACTCTCCTGGCTCACCGAATGCTTCCAGGTGGAAGACGGCCGTCTTCATCCCGAGTGCATGCAGTGCCCGTAAGGCCAGTTCGGCCGCTGAATCGTATATCTCTCGATTGAGTGCCGGCGTCAGCGCGATCGAACGAATGGGCTTGCCGTATTTCGTGCACAGCAGGGGCTCACTGTAACGCGAGACCATGAAGGCGGACAGCTCTCCGTCTTCGACGATCCCGTCGAAATGCCATTCACGGCCTTCGACGAACTGCTCGACCATGGCCCGGCCGCCGTCGATGGAGCCGGCTGCGGCCACGAACTCATCGACGTCACGGGCCACCTTCACCGACTTGCTTGCTCCTTCGGCCAGTGGTTTCACCACCAGCGGGAACTGTAAGCCGGTGTGCGCCAGGCAGGCTTCTGCTTCTGCCGTGGAGGCGAGACCGTTGCACAACACGTGCCATGCGGCTGTCGGCACTCCGGCCTCGTTCCACTTCTTCTTCTGGACTCCCTTGTCCCGGCAGGCAAGTGCCTGTGCGGGGGTGAGGGAGCGAGCACCGATCAGCTGCCCCAGGACCGCCGTGGCCACGACCGCCCACTCCGTCGTCGTGACCACCGCGCCCACGGGGTTCATCGGTTCGAGATGGTGCAGGGCCGACCACAGCGACTC
The DNA here is from genome assembly GCF_043202395.1 of Streptomyces sp. NPDC048197. Taxonomy (NCBI): domain Bacteria; kingdom Bacillati; phylum Actinomycetota; class Actinomycetes; order Kitasatosporales; family Streptomycetaceae; genus Streptomyces; species Streptomyces sp. NPDC048197. The sequence goes on along the minus strand of NZ_JBIDAJ010000014.1, from coordinate 125,043 downwards.
CACTTTGCGGTAGGAATCCACCGCACACATACGCTGCACCTGGTCCGCCAGGCCGACCGCCCGGTCGCGATGCCCCGGCTCGTAGAGCAACGTTATCTCGTGCCCGTCGGCACGCAGTCCGCGTACGATCTCTTCCCGCGGTCCCACGAGTACAACATGCATGAATCTCCTCCGATGCGCATGCACTTGGCTCAGTTCCGACCGGCGACGGGAATGTCCTCCGAAAAGAGCAACTGATTCCGTAGACGAATCCATGCTTGCTCTTCGCTCGAATATATTTCTTCTCGGTACCAGGCCGCGACCTTCGAGACCCTGCCTTTTGATCTCCGGTACCTGGGGAGGTCACCCCAGTAATAGAGATGCCCTCCGGGTGCCTTGAGCCAGCACAGCGCCCTGGGCAAGGGACTTTTAGGTGTACCGGAGTTCACGGCAGTCATCAAGTGCCTCATGTACGTCACATGCCTGGCCGCACGCTCCTCGTTCAATTGCATGGCGCCGAACAAACTCTTCGTCCGTTCGATGTCGTCGTCGCGCGGACTGGCCCGTACGAGGTGATCACGTATCGCGACGTCCTCCACACCACCGAGCGGAAAGGTGACGAGGGGCTCCGGAATCAAGGCATTTCCTGCGGCACGAGCGTACTCACGGTCGTGCGGGCTCATGAAGTCGTTGTACAACCCGTAGGTCTCACCGTCGCTGGTTTCGACCGTCCAGAAGACTTTCGCCGAGAAGGGCGTGTCCCACCACCCCAGAATGTTGGGCCGCCAGGCCCATCCTGCCAGTACCAGAACCATGAGGGCCACACTCAAGGCCCATGGCCAAGCACCAAAATGGATCGGGTCAGTCGATCCGGAGACGGAACAGACCGCGGCTGCCAGTACCACTCCGGTCACGATGTTCTCCCAGAACAGCAGGCCCGAGGTGAGTGCGACCACGCAGTTGAACGTGAGGGCGCCGGCCACGGCGAAGACGAAGAACCAGAGGTTCACGAAGGCCAGCAGACCGGCGAGCTCGACCAGCATGGTCGCGACGTTCAGCAGGACGGTGACACGGCGTAGAGCGCTGACGATCCTCGCGGCTCTCCGAGCCGGGATGAATCTCGCCCACCCCCACGCATAGGAGGTGGCCACCAGGAGGTCGGTGCGGTTTTCGAGCATCCAGGACCAAGGGAAGCGTCCCAGCCTCGCTTTGCTCCAGGCAGCCGTGACGTAGTGGCTGAGGTACACGCTGCCCAGGAGCACCGCCAGCGTCGTATTCGACGCCGCAGGAGGTGTGGCGCCGAGCCAGGGCAACACCCCCACAGCGAGCGAGTAGCAGAAGGTGGCCTTCACCATCCGGAGGCAGACGTTCGAGTGGTGCGTCCACCCGCCCAGTCGCCCACACACCAGCACCACGGCGAGGACGGCCAGGCTCGGCCAGCGCAGCGCCGCCACACCGGCGAGGAGCACCGCCAGCCTGTCCGCACGTTGCCAACCGAGACTCCGGGCCGCGTCATAGTCCAGGGTGAGGTACTTCCACAGGACGAGGGCCAACGCCACGGCCGGCACCAGCGCCAGGTCTCCCGTCGGCTCGGAACCGACGGTGGTTCCGATCGCGCTGAGAAGAGCGACCACCGCGCCCGCCTGAAGCGACTCCGCAGCCCGTGGAGGTGCCTCCGGATACGTACCGTTGAGAGCTACCGCGGGATAGCGCCCAGCGCCCAGCCGCACGGCACACCAGCCGATCAGCGGGGAAACGAGCCAGCGGTACAGGGCGAGGGTCAGGGCGAGTTCAACCGCGGTCCACCCCGGGTCAGACAGCGGCATCGCGATCCATACGCCCGGGTCGGCCGGCGTCGTCGTCCGGTCGTCTCACATGAGGCATGGCGCATCTGGCCTTCCTGGTAGGTGCTGCGGGCGTGTGCGGTGCGCTCCCACGCCCGCGGGTTTCAGCTGCGGACCGCCTGGTCCACGGCCAGGTCCATATCGGCGAACTCCCCGGCTTGCCGTCGGCTGTCCCTGCGGTCCATCCAGGCGAGCAGCGGTGCCGTCATCGTCGTGGTGACCAGCGCAACGATGATCAGCACCGTGAACAGGGCGGGCGAGACGATGCCCGCCTGCAACCCGACGTTCAGGGCGATGAGTTGCATCAGTCCGCGCGCGTTGATCAACACACCGATCCGTACGGCGATCGGCTGTTTCTCACCCATCAGCCGTGCCGTGCCCCAACACGCCCCCCATTTGCCGACCACCGACGCGACTACGCACACCAAGGTGAAGGCGGCCAGTCGCCAGTCTGCGAGCAACGCGAAGCGGGTGTTCAGGCCGGAGTAGACGAAGAACAGCGGCAGGAAGACGATGCGTCCGAGCGGCATGATCTTCGCGAGCACCGCGTCGGCTGCCTCATTCCGCGGATAGACCATCCCGAGGCAGAAGGCACCGAACACCGCGTAGATCCCGATGCGGTCGGTGAACCACGCCGCGGCGAACAACGCCATCCCCGTGATCAGCACCCGCTGGTCCTCGTTGACCCGCGGGTCGCCGAGCGCCTTCGCCAAGAGGCGCCGCCCGACCAGCCACAGCAACAGGGCGAACAGCACACCGCCGACGACCGCGATGGTCACAGGAGTGGCCGAACCAGCATGCATGCCCACGACGATCGCCAGGAGGATCCATGCCAGAACGTCGTCCAGTGCGCCACAAGCGAGCGCAAGTGACCCGAACCTCGTGCCGGCCAGCCGCCGTTCCGTGATGATCCTGGCCATCATGGGAAAGGCAGTGATCGCCAGCGCGACGCCGATGAACGCGGTCGAAACCCAGGGGGAGACTCCCGGCTTGAGGATGCCGGCCCAGCTGTTGCCGAGCAGGCTCACTCCCACTCCGAGGCCGAGGGGCACCAGGTTCCCGGCCAGCGAGATCGCACCGACCGCTTTGGGCGATCCGCGCACATTGCGCAGGCTGAACTCGTGCCCCGCGCCGAACATGTAGATCACGAGGCCGATCTGGCCACCGACGTAGAGCAACGGTCTGATGGCGTCGGGAAAGAGTGCGCTCTGCAGCCCCGGCCAGAGCAGCCCCAGCAGCGAGGGCCCGAGCAGCACACCGGCGATCATCTCTCCGACGACCGGTGGCTGGCCGATCTTCACCGCCGCCCAGCAGACGAGTCGGCAGGCCGCCAGGATCACCACTACGGCCAGGAAGAACGCCGGTCCGGCTTCGGACGCACTCATGACCTACCTCCCTCCGTGTCGATGGACACGGTCGTCGTCGGGCAGGCCCTCACCGCGTGGCATGCTCGGCCACCGAGCTCTTGAGAAAGTCTTCGAGCGGAACGACATGGGCGTCCGGCCGGCGCCAGTCGTTCTCGAGATCGCTCGCGAGGTGGCAGGTGGCGACGAGATCGCCCGCGCGGTAATGGCGGATCACCGGGTGGAAGTCCGCCCCCTCGCTCGCGTGGAGAATGGTGCCGTCGAACGGCACCTTGTTCTCCGGCGTCGGGCCGTACTCCAGCGTCACCGCGAACACGTCATCCGTGTCGGTGAATCCACGGGCGGCCAGTTGGCGGACAGGTACCTCCTCGTAGTAGCGGGCCGGGCCCGAGGCCGGAACGACCAGGACGTCGGCGAGGATTCCGAACTGCTGCCACAAACCCGAGGATCGGTTGATCCTGTCGAGGACCGCTGCAGCCAGGTCCTCCGTGCGCGGCACGACTTCTTGATGGGGCCACGGCACGCCGTGATGACGCTCCTGGAGGATCCGGTGCAAGGCCCGCACGCCGTACCGGAATCCGTGGATGAAACCGTTGGTGGAATTGCGGTAGTCGAGCTGCTGCGTCAGCGTTCCGGCGAAATGCAGTCCCTCCACGTTGGCCGATTCATAGGCTCCGGTCAGTTCCGGGAAGCGGTCATTGATCGCCAGAGCCGGGCGGCAGCTCTCGTCGAAGGGTCCTGCGTCGAAGCGGAATCCGGTGCAGGCGATCACGCGGTCGTACGGGATGGGACGAACACCGCGAGTGAACCGGAAGTCCACCTCATAGCCCGCGTCCGCTTTCGCGATCCGTTCGATACCTACGTTGAGCACCGCGTTCTGGGCCTTGAGCAGGTAGGTGTCCAGGAAGTTGTTGTTGACCGCACGGAGGTGCCCGACGAAATGGCTGTGCCAGGCCAGCCTGAGGGGATTCGGTCCCGCGACGTGGATGACCGCTGCGGACGCGATCAGGTTGTCGGCCGTCTCCAGAGCCGCATTTCCCTTGCCGATGATCAGGACGCGCTGGTCGGTGAAGTCGTCGGGATCGACCGACACCGTCGCGTACTGGTCGGCGAGTTCGATGCCGGGGATGTCGGGAACGTTCGGGAGGCTCACGCCGGTCGCCACAATCACCCGTTGCGCCAAGTAGGTGTCACCGTGGTCGTCGGTTACGGAGAACCCGTCCTGGTCGCGGGAGACGTGCGTGACCCGGCAGCCGGACTTCAGCCGGAGTCGGAGCTTGGTCGCGAAGTCGGACAGGTAGCGCACGAAGTCGTCCGCCTGCGGGAAGTAGCTCTCGCTGTATCGCGTGAACAGCAGGTCGGGGTCATCGCTGAGCAAGGAGTTCCAGTCCACCCGGAGGTTGTACTCCGGGTCGGAACTTCCGGTGTAGCGCTTGTTGTTGGAGATCATCTGTCGGTGCCTGGGGTACCTGCTGAAGAACCCGCCGGGTGCCGATCCCTCATCGAGTACTACATACTCCTGCCCGCCACGCTCCAGGTGATGAGCCATCTGGAGCCCGGCGGGGCCGGCCCCTATCACCAGGTATTCGGTCACGAGATGTCCCATGATCTCTTCTCCGAACTGTCAGGGCATTCACCGGGGAATGCGGTAGTGAATGGCTTCGTGCTCTTCTTGCCCGCGCTAACGGGTCAGTCGTGCCGCACGCGAATCAGATAACTTTGCGCATCGGACCGGAATTCACGACGCAGTGGATCGTGCACCATTCGGTACAGGAGTCCGATCGGCGTCAGCACGAGGAAGTAGAAAAGGAATAGGACGCCTCTGCGCATATGCGCACCCCCAGGCCTCAGTGATGTCCGCTGTCGTCAGTCGAGAGGGATCTCGGTACGCCAGTCGCCGTTCTCGTGCCAGGCCGGCTGTACCTCCTTGCGCAGGAGGAACCCACCGATCGCGAGCATGTCGATGTCGGTGCGCATGAAGCATGTGACGGCGTCGGCCGGCGTGTTCACGATCGGTTCACCCCGGACGTTGAAGGACGTGTTGACCAGCACCGGGCATCCGGTGCGTTCTTTGAAGGCGGACAGCAGGCGGTGGTAGGCGGGGTTGTCCTCCTCTGCCACCGTCTGGACTCGGGCCGACATGTCGACGTGCGTGACGGCCGGAAGGACCGACCGCGGGATGCGGAGCAGGTCGAGACCGGTGGCTTGCGCGGCCGACGGACTGCTGTCCACCCGCTTGCTGTGCTCGATGTCCGCCACCAACAGCATGTAGGGGCTGTCCTGTGTGAGCCGGAAGTATTCCCTGGCATCCGACGCCAGGACCGAGGGAGCGAACGGACGGAACGATTCACGAAACTTGATCTTGAGGTTCATCTTGGTCTGCATGTCCGGGTCCCGCGGATCGCCCAGGATCGACCGGTTGCCCAGGGCCCGCGGCCCGAACTCCATGCGCCCCTGGAACCACCCGACGACCCTTCCGGCATCGAGCGCGGTGACGACTTCCCGGATCAGCGCGTCGGGCTCCGGCCGGGAGTACCGAAGGCCCTTGGCGTCGAGGTAGCCGCGGATCTCCTCGTCGTCGTATTCGGGCCCGAGCAGGGCACCCGCCATCCCGTCGCGTCCCGAACCGACGTGGGCCCGGGAAGCGCCGCGTTTCATCGCGGCCGCCATGGCCGCGCCGAGCGCACCGCCCGCGTCGCCCGCGGCCGGCTGCACCCAGACCTCGTCGAACACCTTCTCCTCGGCGAGCTTCCCGTTGGCGACGCAGTTCAGGGCAACACCCCCCGCGAGGCACAGCCGACGCTCCCCGGTCAGCCTGCGCACCGTCCGAGCCAGCCGGCCGGCGACCTCTTCCGTGACCTGCTGGATCGAAGCCGCGAGGTCGAACTCCCGCTCTGTGAGCGGCCCTTCGGGGCTACGCCGGGGGCCGCCAAAGAGCTCTGCGAAGCGGCGGCCGGTCATCACCTGGCCGTGCAGGTACGCGAAGTACCGCATGTTCAGCCGGAAGGATCCGTCCGGCTTGATGTCGATGAGTTCCTTCCGGATCACGTCGGCATAGCGAGGCTTGCCGTACGGCGCCAGGCCCATCAGCTTGTACTCGCCCGAGTCCACCTTGAACCCACAGAAGTAGGTGAAGGCGGAGTACAGCAGCCCCAGCGAGTGCGGGAAGCGTATTTCGGCGAGCTGTCGTAGTTGGCGGTCCCTCCCCTGCCACAGCGTCGTGGTCGCCCACTCCCCTACGCCGTCGACACACAGGACCGCAGCGGACTCGTAGGGACTGGGGAAGAACGCCGACGCGGCATGCGACTCGTGATGCCGGTGGCAGGAGAGGGCGGGAACCGGGCCGATGCCTAGCCCGGCAAGCTCTTGCCGCACGGTGTCATCCGCCCGCCGTTTCCAGGAGAGCCAGTCCGGCAGCGCCTCTGAGAAGGCAGCGAAGCCATACGGAACGGCCGTGGCGAACGTCGCCAGAACCCTGCGGAACTTCAGTCGCGGGTCCTCGTAATAGGCGACCGTCGACACATCGTCGAGCTTCGCCCCACTCTTCAGGAGGCAGTACTTCACGGCCTGAGCGGGAAACGACGCGTCGTGCCGACGCCGGCTGAATCGCTCCTCCTGAGCAGCCGCGATGACTTTCCCGTCCTCGACCAGAGCCGCTGCACTGTCGTGGTAGTAGGAGGAAATACCGAGTGCCAAGTGGGGCATCTGACCGATTCCTTTACATGCGGCGAGATGATGGCCGAGGTACTTCAGTACAGCGGATACATCGTGGCGTCGCCGCCATCCTTCTTCTTCTTGCGCATCGACAGCCTCTTCAGAAGGCCGCCGAGGATCGGAATCTTATGGAGAACCTTTGACATGACCAGCCTTCCCATGCATTTGCCGAGGAGCCCGCTCCGGTGGTCGAGTCACCAAGCTGGGAATATTCGAGGGGTGCGGTCACATACCGCACGGCGCGTATCTCGAAGGCGTCAGAATCAGATCAACGGGATCCGCGGCGCCTGATCACTTGCTGCACATGGACGCTACTCAGAGCGGTTTTGGCTCGTCAAGCGTCGTCCCGTCGAAGGCATTTGTCGGTCGCATGACGATGTCATGCGTCAGGGAATTTACTCGCTCCGCAGCGATGCGTCATTTTTCGGAGGCGACCGGTTACCGGCATGTAGCTGCCGCCGTTCTCCCGGCCGCCTTCAAGGATTCATACCGCGCGATGGACCATCGCAGAGCCTTGTTGCTCGGCTCTGTCGGCGAAGTGAAGCCACGCCTTGGCGCACTCCCTCGCCAAGTCGGCAACCGAGTCGGCCTGGTGCGGCGGCACGTTGGCGATCAAGCGATCCCACTCTCGCTCGCGGACGAAGTGGAGCTCAAGCAGCCTGAGCAGGAACCGGCCCGTCTCGGTCAACCGGAAGGAGGGGTCTTGGCGCAAGGTCTGATACCTCGCCAGGTAGTCCCCGACGGTGACGCCACGCTGGCGGGCGGGAGGCGAGGACGACGCGGGCCTACGGGGAAGCACGGCCGAACTACTGTTGGCCGCCCCGCAATCATCGGCAGCGACCGTCGTACTGGTCCTGCGCTTCCGCTCCGGCAGCCGCCTGACCCGGCCATCGCGACCGACCCTGGCCATGGTCTGAGGAATTTCCTCACTTGACCTCGCTCGCACCGCACCAACCGTCTTGGGCGACAGGCCGACGACGGCGGCAATCCTGCGGTCCGACCACTCCGCGTGGGTCCGCACGACCCGTGCGGCCGCGGCCGTGCGCTCAGCGAGAGTCAGCGGCAGACCGTGCGCGACGTTCGCCTGAACCGCCTCCACGAACGCCTCATCCTCATCACCGTCAAAGAACCGGACGTCGATCTGCTGGCGCCCAAGGAATTCGGTCGCCATGAGCCGGTGGAGTCCGTCGATCACCCGCATGGTGCCGCGGTGCACCAGAATCGGCGGGAGACTGTCCACAGATTCGGCCAACGCCCGTGCATGGTCGGTGTTTATCCCGCCCTGCCTCAGTGAGTTGCCGATATTTAACGAGCTCACCGGCACGGACTGCACATTCTCCTGTACGCCGTCCTGTGCCGATGAAGCTGAATCCCTGTCGCATGCGTCGTGATTCCAGCGGTCCAAGAGTCCCCCTTCATCAACGATCCGTGCCGGCCGCTCACGCTCCGCGCTGCCGGACGGAGCACATCGGATGCTTCCTGACCTGCAAAGCCGTGCGTGTCAGGTCCCACTGACAGGCACGGTCATGTTTCGAAACTAACCAATCACCCGACGGTCGCGAGTCATTCGCCGACCATCAGTTGATCTACGACAAGTAAAGAACCGACCTTCGCGTAGGTAAATGCGCACTCTCACGTACCGGTCGACGACACGTGAGGCTGAAGTATTGCGCGCTATGTCGGACGCATGGGTCGAAAGCGCGTGATGGGAGAAGGGGTTGTTACCGGCTCGGTGATCACGATGTAGGTGGGGACGACAATCGGATTCGGCAAACGCACGAGAGCAGCCGTCGGCATTCCTCCACGTGCCGGTCCCGTCTTGGCCTCGGTTGCGGATGGCGCGCGAGGGGACAACCGGGTACGAGCCCCTGCAACATACGGGCCGCCCAGCACCTCGGCCACCGCCGTGGCATGGCGTTTCGCGACGGTGGATATGCGCCGTCACTGGTTCGGTGCGCGACCCCGTACGGCGGGTTCCGCCGAACATCTGAATGCAGGCGCCGTCTGCTCGCTGCGACGGCTCTCGCTCCTCCTTCCGCAGGCCCGCCGCGGACCACCTGTTTTGAGGCGTCGAACCACTGGCATGGCGCCCGGGCGGGAACGCAGTTGCCCGAAGAGCAGCGTGTGACTCAGGATCAAGGTCACGGCGCCGGCGTACGACCCGAGCACGAGGCCGGCCCATCGGGCGACTGCGATGGAGAGTGCCTTGGAACTGGACAATCTCGATCACGCACTTCTTCGGGCCCTGCAGTTGGACGCCCGCCGCACCAACCGGGACCTCGCCGCAGCCGTCGGGGTGGCCCCCTCGACATCACTTCAACGGCTCCGGGCGCTGCGGCGCAGAGGCGTGATCCGCAGGTTCACCGCCGAACTCGATCTGACCGCGCTGGGCAGGCCCGTCCAGGCACTTGTGGCGGTCCACGTGTACCCGCCCTCCCGCGCCGTCCTGCAACCGTTCCGGGACTGGGTGCACACCGTCCCCGAAGTCATGGGGATCTTCATCACCACCGGCAGCGACGACTTCCTGCTCCATGTGGCGGTGGCGAGCACCGACGAGCTCTACTCGTTCGTCGCCGACCGTCTGACCCGGCACAAAGAGGTGATGGAGGTGCGGACCCACATCATTTACGAGCACCTCACCAGGAGAGCCATCGACGCCGCACCGCCGGTCTCCCCTACCCGCAACAGCGGACCGGCGTAAGGCACGGAATACCCGCCATGCGCCGGTACCTACACGCTCCGGTCAGCGCCGAAGGCGCTTGACGGAAAGCCGGAGCCACTGTTCCATTGAGATCGTTTCCCTCTGAGATCTCCATAGGGAAACCTCTGTCTTCGCCTGAACGGTGGCCCTGAAAGGGTTCTGGCGCGTTCTTGCCCTGCGTCGCACTCTCCCCCCTCCCCCCTCACCCCCTCTTTCCCCGGCATCTTCTATGCCCTCTCGTGCCCTCCACCGGGCCCATGTGTGGGCAACAGATGCAGAAAAGAAGGCGACACATGACACAGCAGTCCGTCGATTTCGCCCTTGGTTCCGCGGAAATCGAGCAGTTCCACCACAACGGTTACATCGGTCCGTTCGACCTCTACGACGAGGACGAAATGGAGCAGAACCTTCAGCGGCTCAGGCCCAAGCTCATCAACACCAAGACCTCCATCTACAGCCAGAAGCAGGCCGTCTCGGGTAGCACCAACCTGGCCAACTACGACCGCCACCTGGACGTCGACTTCCTCGCCGAGCACATCACCAGGCCGGAGATCGTCGACCGGGTGTCGAGCCTGCTCGGCCCGGACGTCCTCTGCTGGCGCACCGAGTTCTTCCCCAAGTACCCGGGGGACGAAGGGACGGACTGGCACCAGGCGGACAACTTCTCGAACGTGGCCGGCTCCAAGCATCCACAGATCGTGTGGCCGGAGGACTCGGAATTCGGCGGCACCATCACGGTGTGGACGGCCTTCACCGAGGCCAGTGTCGAAACCGGATGCCTGCAATTCGTGCCCGGGTCGCACAAGACGATGCACTACGACGAGTCCAAGGTCATGACGTACGACCCGCATTCCATCAACAAGGTCGAGAAGGACGGGATCAGGCGGGGCTTCTTCGGATACGACTACCGGCAGCTGCAGAAGGACCCCGATTGGTCCCCCGACGAGTCCAAGGCCGTTTCCCAAGTCATGCGGCAAGGGCAGTTCATCATCTTCTGGTCGACGCTGATGCACGCCTCCCACCCGCACAGCGGTCTGACCGACCGCATGCGCCTTGGTTTTGCGGCCCGCTATCTGCCCACGCAGGTGCAGGTGTATCCGCATTCCGATGCGCTGCAGGAGTTCGGCGGCGCGGCCAGTCTCGACAAGTACGGCGCCGTCATGGTGTCCGGCGAGGACAGGTACCGGCACAACACGTTCGTGGACCACACGGTCAACGGCTTCCGCTTCCCGGTCCGTTAGGAGGAGAGCCCATGTCTGAGATCGCGAACGACCAGCGGGTGGAGACCTGGCTGATCGGTGTGTGTCAGGAACTCGGGCTGAAGGTGACCACGGCCGAGGACGACTTCTTCGCGGCCGGAGGCACTTCGCTGAGCGCGGTGAAACTGATCGACCGGGCCGAGGAGGTTTTCGGAGAAGACGCGTTGCCGCCCGACGACCTGTTCGCCGAGAGCAGCATCCGCGCCGTCGCCTCGGTCATCCAGCGAAACCAGTCGCGGCCGGCGCCGGTCACCGGCTCATAGGTCCGCTGTGCAGTCTGACCACGACCGCTGGATCCTGACGTGCAAGCAGGCGTCCCGCTCCCCGAGCATCACCCTGATCTGCTTCCCGTACGCGGGCGGCAGCCCGGAGGTGTTCCGGAGTTGGGCAGCGGGCTTGCACGACAACGTCGAGGTGATCGCCGCGAGACTGCCCGGGCGGGGGCCCCGTATCAAGGAAGCGGTCTACGCAAGCTGGGGCCCCCTGCTCACGGACATCATCGCTGTGTTGTCTCCCTACCTTGAGCGCCCTCATGCCCTGTACGGTCACAGCTTCGGCGGCCGGCTGGCGTACGAAGTGGCTCACCACGCCGGCGGCGAACACCCCGGCCGGACACGACGCCTCTTCGTCTCCGGATGCCGCAGCCCGGAAGCCCCGCAGGCTCGTCCTTATATGCATGATCTGCCGGACGACGTCTTCCGTGACGTATTGCTGCACATGGGGGGCACCCCTCCTGAGCTTCTCCACGACGACAGGCTCATGCGGCTGCTCCTGCCCGCAATACGGAGCGAGATCCGGCTCGCCGAGCTGTGGGGCGACCGGCACGGCACCGGGGTGGACGTACCCATCACGGCGATGTACGGACGTGCGGACCCGATCGACGACGAGCTGAGCATGGACGGCTGGCGAGGGTTCAGCCGCCGCGGCTTCGAGCTGATCGAAATGGCGGGTGGGCACTTCTTCCCCCTCACGCATCGCCCGCAGCTGCTCGACACCCTCAACTCACGACTGGGAGCGTCTGGTGGACCAGCTGAGCTGTGATGAGAAGGCGCTCTCACTTCACCGCAAAATCAATCGAACGACCGAGCCGTATCCGAGCGACACGAGTCTGAAAGACCTCTTCGAACACTGCGCCGCACGCCATGCCGACGCCGTAGCCATCATTCACCGCGACCGGCAGCTCACCTACCGGTCGCTGAACCGGCTCGCCAACGCGATGGCCGCACGATTGCTCGCGGAGGGTGCCGGCCCCCATGACACCATCGGCGTGTGCATCGGCCGCTCCCCGGAGTTGATCGCCGCACTCCTGGCGGTGCTGAAGTGCGGCGCCGCCTATCTGCCCGTCGACGTCTCCTGGCCCCACGAGCGGCTGAGCGCCGTCTTCCGTGATGCCGGATGCCGACTGATCATCACTGACCAGGCCGGGCAGCTCGCAGACCGCTTCCCGGGCCAGCAGGTGGTTGCAGCGGACGTCGGGGAGACAAGGTCCACCGACACCCACGGCAACCCCCCTACCTGCCCCGGCCCGGACGACCTCGCTTACATCAACTTCACATCGGGCTCGACCGGTCGCCCCAAGGGCGTGCCGATCCGCCACCGCAGTGTCGCCCGCCTGGTCTTCGGCGCCCACTACGCCCGACTGGACGAGCACAGCGTGGTGCTGCACGCGGCTCCCGTCTCCTTCGACGCAGCGACCTTCGAGATCTGGGGACCGCTGCTGCACGGAGGTACCTGCGTGCTCTACCCGTCCCCTTTCGTGCGTCTTTCCGAGCTGCGGAGGGTCCTGGCCCAGCACGGTGTCACGACGGTCTTCCTGACCACGGCCTTGTTCAACACCGTGGTCGACGAGGCCCCGGACACGCTGTCCCCCGTCCGGACCATCCTCACCGGCGGGGAGGCGCACTCCGTCACCCATATCGCCAAGGCACTGGAGCACTACGGAACCGACCGGCTCGTCAGCGTGTACGGCCCGACGGAGTGCACCACCTTCGCCACCTTCTACCCGGTGCGTGAGCTACCCCCGGCCGGTGCGGCATTGCCCATCGGACTGCCCATTCAGAACACCCGCTTGTACGTCGTCGACAACGGGCGGCTGTGCGCGCCCGGTGAGGTCGGCGAAGTGTGGCTGGCCGGTCCCGGCCTCTCCCCCGGATATCTCGGTCAACCCGAGTCGGTGCGGGACCGGTTCCTCGTGTGCGACATCGACGGCACTCGCGAGCGGCTCTACCGTACGGGCGACCGGGGTCATCTGCTGGAAGACGGCAATGTGGTCTTTCAAGGACGGCTCGACCACCAGGTGAAGGTCAACGGCTTCCGCGTCGAGCTCGGCGAAATCTCCCACCACCTCGACCAGGATCCGACCGTCAAGCAGAGTTATGTGACGGTGGCAGAGACTACGGCCGGGGGAAAGATCCTGGTGGCCTTCGTCGTGCCGGCAACGGCACATTGCACGCCTTCGGCGGTCCGTGAAACGCTCACCTCACGGCTGCCCGAGTACATGATTCCTTCCGCCATGCACGTGTGCAGGTCGCTGCCTCTCACGGAAACCGGCAAGGTCGATCGCGCTGCCCTTTTGACCCTTCATCACCCTTCCGGAGCGTCATCGCCATGAACCTCAGCAAGCGAGCCCGTCAGTACCAGGAGTGGCTCCACCAGCACGGCCTCGACCTGACCGTCGTCGAACTCCCGGAGTCGACGCACACGGCCGACGACGCGGCGCGGGCGCTGCAGTGCGAGAAGGCCCAGATCGTCAAGTCGCTGGTGTTCCGCGCCGCGGCCACGGAGGAGCCGGTACTCGTCCTGGCCAGCGGTCCCAACCGGGTCAACGAGAGGGCCGTGGCCGCGGCGCTGGGAACGGACATCGCCAAAGCCGACGCCGACTTCGTCAAGACCGTGACCGGCTACACCATCGGCGGGGTGCCGCCGCTGGGGCACAAGGAGGAACTCGCACTCTTCGTGGACGAAGACCTCCTGCAATTCGGGGAAACGTGGGCCGCGGCCGGCACACCGCGCGCCGTCTTCAAGATCCCGATGAAGATCACCGACATCCTGCCGCCGCATACCGTGATCTCGGTCAAGTGAGGACCGACCGGACCGAACCCGGCCCCGACGCCTATCTCGCCGCCGACCACGCCGGATTCCGCAAGCATGTCCGGGGCCTCCTGCATGACGTGGTGTCCCCGCACGCCGATGAGTGGGAGAGCGCTCACCGCATTCCGCGGGACGGCTGGCTGGCACTGGGCGAGTCAGGCCTGCTGTCGCTGGAACACAACGGCACCGACTTCCTGCACAGCGCCATATTCCTGGAGGAACTCGGGAGGACCGGTTACGGCGGCATACGCGCCTCTGTCGCAGTCCACGCGTATATGGCGGTGTCCTACCTGCACTTGTTCGGCACCCAGGAACAGCAGGAAAGATACCTGCCCCCAGCACGCGAGGGACGACTGATCGCAGCCCTCGCCCTCACCGAGGCCACTGCGGGTTCCGACCTACGCCGACTGAGCACCCGTGCGACCCCGGTGGCCGGCGGCTACCACCTCACCGGCGAAAAACTGTACGTCGCCAACGGCTCCCAGGCCGACTTCATCATCACGCTGGCCACGACCCGCGAAACGCAGGACAGCGGGGGCTTGGCGGGAGCGAGCCTGCTGGCGGTCGACGCGAACGCTTCCGGTGTCAGCAGCACACCGGAGCCGATGCTGGGGTGGCACAGCGCAGACATCTGCCGGGTGCGGTTCACGGATGTCGCCGTCCCCGCAGACCAGCTCGTGGGCCGACGTGACAAGGCCCTGCTGCATCTCGTCCGCGCTCTGGACTTCGAACGACTGGTGGCCGGACTGCTCGCGGTCGGTGGAGTCCAGCACTGCCTCGACCTGCTCAAGAACTTCGTACGCGAACACCAGGTCAAGGGCGCGCCCCTTGGCACATATCAGGCCGTGCGCCACCGGATCGCGGACCTGAAAAGCTCCTACGACCTGATCCGCCACTACGGCTACCGCGCTGCCTGGCTGCACTCCCAAGGAAAGCTCGACACCCACACCGCTTCCGTCCTCAAACTCCAGGCAACCGAACTGGCCGTAACAGCAGCGCAGACGTGTCTCCAGTTCCACGGCGCACGAGGGTACGCAGCCGACGCGGCAACGGCCCGGCTGTACCGGGACGCCATGGCCGGCCCGATCGCCGCGGGAGCCAGCGAGCTGCTGCGCGACCTGGTGTACGAGACGGCGTGAAACGTACGTGAACAAGCGCATTTCGAAATCCTCGACGCAGTTGCCTCCGCCTTGGGATCTGTCACCGGCGAAGAGAGGGAAGCCCTCCGCATCCGACACGCGATCGTCTGGGAAACACGCTTCGCGACGCTGCTCGGCGGGGGTGTACCGCTCGTCCCACCCGGTGTCGCGGCGGGCGGCAACATCCATATTCGAGCCGATCGAGGTTCGATCGTCGCCGGGTTCTGAACGGAGACGCGAGCGTCAGCCCCCTTCCCACCCGGTTCCGACCCAGGGCTGAACGGACCGGGAACTGGCGGCCCACCCTCGTCGCAAGACGTCTGTGCCCCGCTATCCCTTTCGGCGGAGCCGATGCTCGGATCTTCCCCGGAGATGAAGGCCTTCCCCGTGCGCTGTCCTCCCGCCGCCTGCGCGCTCCCGCCGTAGAGGAAGGCGAGCCCCAGCCGGCCCCGAGCAAGAGGGCCCCGAGCACCGCGGACCGCGCAAGTCCCGTGCGCGGCAGGCGCACGGTGGCAGGCAGGGCGAACGGAGCGAAGCGGACGGCAGCCGCCGTCGAGGCGGCACACCGTCACAGGGCGTCGAGCGCGCTCACCTTCCAGCCCCCGGAGGTGTCCACGAAGGTCATCCGGACCCGGTTGAGGTCGAGGCGCGGCCCGGACACCTGAGTGCTGTTGGTGACCTGGTTCATGAAGAGGAGGACGACGACCTTCTCGGGCGAAGCGGAGACCACCGATGCGGCGGAGGCTCCCCCGGCGGGGGGCTTCGCCACCGTGGCCGTGACAACGCCGTGGTACTTCTCGGCGGTGGGCGCCACCACCTTCGTGGTCGTCTTGCGGTACTTGCCCGCGAAGGACCCGGTGAGGTGGGCGCGGGCCTTCGCGAAATCGCGCTCCAGGTGACGGTAGTCGTAGGAGAGGATCTCCGGCGCGGCCTTGCGCGCGACGGCCAGGGCCTCGGTGCGCGCCTCCTGCGTCCGCTGGTCCTCCCGGTACTCCCAGCCCAGCACGGCGGCGGCGACGAGACCCGCCGCGACGAGTGCGGCCACCACGGCGGTCACCGCACCGGAGATCCGGCGGGCCGGCTTCGCGCTCTTCTCCGTTCCGGCCTCGTCACGGGCGGCGCCCTTCACCTGCTCCCGGGCCTCGACCTCCGCCCCGGTCCCGGAACCGGACGCTTCGCCCACCACCGGGCTCTCCGTCGCCGCCTCTTCGCCGAGGGACGGCTCACGTGCCTTCTCGGCCCGCTTGGAGGCAGCGCGGGCGGCCGCCGCCACGGATCGCTGCCGGGCCGATGTGCCGGTGCCGGCACGGCCTCGTACGGTCGCCTTCGTCATGGGGTTTCTCCTTACTTGCCGGACGGCTGCGGGGGGGTGCGGATCAGCCGACGGGTCAGCCGACGAACTCGACATTCGAGGTCAGCCACCGCCCGCCCGCAAGCACGAGGTCGAGTTGCAGCCGGTAGTTGCGGGCCTGGCCCTGGGGTGTGGCGACGTTGGACACCCTGCTGTCGGCGACGACCAGGACCTGGGCGGACTTGTCGCCCGCCTTGGCGATACCGGCTTCAAGGACGTGTCCCTCAGAAACCGACTTGTTGTCCGCGACCAGCTTGGTGAGTTGCTCGGTCTGGGCGGCGAACTGCTCCTTGAAGTCACCGGTGGCGCCCTTCAGGACGTTCTTGCTGTCCCGGTCGTAGTGCCGGTAGTCGAGCGAGGTGAAATTCACCGCTGACTGCCGGGCCGCCGCCAGAATGTCCTGGTTGCGCCGTTCCTCCCTGTGCTGCTGATACAGCCGCACCCCGAAGAAGCCGGAGAGCACCACCAGCACGGCGAGGACGCCGGCGAGCACCACGGGGAGCACCCGGCTCCTCCGCACCGCGCGCACGGCCTCTGCCGCAGGGCGCGGCGCGGACGCCGCCGTACGCTCCGCCAGGCGGCGGATCATGCCATAGGTCCGACGAGCAGCCATTGCCACGATTCCTTTCCGAACGCACTCTGTTCTCCGCCCGTCGAGCCGATCTGGACGGACTCCCCGCCCGGACCGGCAGCCCGCCCGGTCGCGGGATCGTACGGTGCGACGTACGACGCCGGGCCGCTCCGCACCTTGGAGCTTCCGGGCCGCGGAACGTTCTGCGCGCCGCGGACCGAGCTCTTGCTGCCCCGCGGGAGCGTGCAGCGCGCGGACGTGTTCGCCTGCACCTCGCGGGTGTCCTTCGGGTCGCGCCGCTGCGTCGATCCGTAGCCCTGCCGGCACGACGGGGGGTCGTCAGAGTTGACCACCATGCCGAAGTGGCTGGTGCCGTCACCCGGCAGCACGGTGAAGCTGCCGGCCACGACGACCGGGAAGGTAACCAGCGTCTGCTCCACGTTGGGAAGCCGGGCCACGGTGACCTGTCCACCGCTGATCAGGTTCCCCAGCAGGACCGGAAGCGCCTTCCGGTTGGCCTTCAGCAGCGAGTCCATCTCGTGCGCCGCCGTCGAACCGCCGTCCACCAGCCCGCGGAGGTCGCGGTCGCTGTTCTTGATCTGCCCGGTGAGGTCCGCCAGGTCGCGGGAGAACGACTTGAAGGCCGAGCCCTTGTCGATCTGCGTCTTCAGGACGGTCTGCGAGTCGTCGATCAGCGAGATCGTCTGGGGCAGGCTGTCGCTCGCCGACTCCACGAGCCGGTTGCCCGAGTCGACCATCCGGGTCAGGTGCGGGGCCGTGCCGGTGAACGCCCGGCCCAGCTCGTCGACGGTGGTCCGCAGGTCCTTCTTGTCCACGGAGCCGACGAGGCGGTCGAAGCTGCGGATCATCTCCGTGGTCGGCAGCGGCGTGCGGGTGTCCTTGGGGGAGATCGCGCTGCCCTCGTGCAGATACGGGCCGCCTACGGCACGCGGCTGCAGATCGATGTACTGCTCGCCCACCGCCGAGCGGTTCGCCACGACCGCGAGCGTGTCGGCAGGGATCCGCGAGCCGTCCTCGATGCGCAGCTCCACCGAAACGCGCGAGCCGACCAGGCGCAGATCGCCGACGCGGCCCACGGGGGCGCCCCGGTACGTGACCTCGGCGCCCGAGTAGATGCCGCCGGAGTCGGCGAACTGGGCCCGCACGGAGTACCCGCTGTCCGTCAGGCGGTCGCCCAGTCCCGCGTACTCGGCGCCGACGTACGACACGCCGATCGCGGTGACCGCGGAGAAGGCGAGCAGTTGGACCTTGACCGTGCGAGTGATCATGGCTGCATCCCCTTCGTCAGGAGCTCCGCGAGGCCCAGGTCCACGCCGGCGCCGAAACCGGTCCGGCCGCTGCCCTGGTAGGCGGCGTAGTTGCTGGTGCACACCGGCGGGCAGAGCCCGCCGCCGGACGATCCCTTGTCCCCTCCCTGACCGTCCGCGCAGCCGCTGCCGGGCAGGCAGGGCCCCGAGGTCGGTTTCGGCAGCCCACCGGGCAGGTCCGGCACATCCGGCACGTCCGGCACGTCCGGGGTCGGGACATCGGGCTTGCCGGGGAGCTTGGGCTTCGGCTTGTCCGGCGAGCCGGGCTTCTTGCCGCCGCCCTTGGAGAGATTGCCGTAGATGCTCTTCAGGTCGAGATCCGCGGTGATGTGCAGGTTGGTGTAGTCGCCCTTGATGGCGTCGACGGAGTTGCGCGGGAACGGATAGGTGGTCATCAGCTCCAGCGCGTGGGGCAGGTCGTTGCCCGCGCTGTTCAGCTGGGTGAGGATGGGCTGCAGGTGCTTGAGGTTGGCGATCGTGTCGTCCCGTGAGCCGTTGATCACCTTCGTGCCGACCCTGCCGAGGTCGGACAGGGAGCGCAGCATCCGCGTCAGGTCCCTGCGCTGGTCGGCCAGGATCTTCAGGGCCGGCGACATGGTGTCGACCGCCCGGCCGATCGTGGCCTTCTCCTGCGCGAGCCTCTTGGACAGCCTGTCGATGCCCTTCATGGCGCGGATGATCTCCGAGCGCTGGTCGTCCAGGCCGCCGATGAAGGTGTCCAGCTCGGTCAGCAGGTTCTTCACCCGGTCCTCGCGGCCCGCCAGGGAGTGGTTCAGCTCCACGGTGATCGTGTGGAGCTGCGCCACACCGCCGCCGTTGAGCAGCGCTGACAGAGCTGACAGCACCTCCTCGATCTCCGCGTTCCGGTTGCTCCGGGACAGCGGGATCTTCGCGCCCTCGGTGAGCCTGCCGACGGGCTGTACGTCCACGGGCTTGGCGAGCGAGACGTACTTCTCACCGAGAATGCTGGTCTGGCGCAGCTCCGCGACGGCGTTGGCCGGCAGCTTCACCGCGTCGTCGACGCGCAGCCGTACGCGCGCCTGCCAGCCGTGCAGCTCCACCTTCTCCACGGCGCCCACGGTGACGTTGTTGACCTTGACCGCGGACTGCGGCACGAGGTCGAGAACGTCCCGGAACTCGACCGTCACGTGGTACGCGTCTCCGGCGGCGCCGCCGCCGGGCAGCGGGACGTCGTACAGGCCGTTGAACTCACAGCCGGTCAGCAGCAGCGCCCCGGCGGCCGCCCACGCGGCCGCTTTGCGCGGGGCGGTCATGCCTCGGCTCCCAGGATGCCGCCGAGCGTCTTGTCGGTCGTGGCGACACCGGACGCCGGGTGGGCCGCGCCGGTCAGGGAGTTGGCGGTCGGCAGCTCAGGGAGGTCGCCGAACAGCTTCCCCAGGTCGTGGCAGTCCGACTTCTCGCCCGTCGTCCTGAGCAGGGAGCACATCAGGCTGGCCGGATCCTGCGGTTGCTCGGCGTTGTTACGGGTGTCCAGCGTGCCCGATGCCGGGTTGTAGGCGTGCGCGAGGTTGCCGAGACCGGCGGGCGCGACGTCCATCAGCTCCTCCAGTGCGGCGCGCTGCTTGACCAGCACGCGGGTCACCTCGCTGAGACCCTTCACATTGCGGGTCAGCGCCTTCTTGTTGCCATGGACGAATCCGGACACGGCGTTGAGCGCGACGGACAGGTTCTTGAACGCCTCAGCCAGTTCCTTGCGCTCGCCGGAGAGTTGGTTCGCGGTCGTGGCCAGACTGTCGTTGAACGACCGGACGCTGTCGTCGTCCGCCGCCAGCGCGGCCGTGAACACCTGAAGGTTCTTCACCGTCCCGAACATGTCCTTGCGTCCGTCGGAGAGAGTGGTGAGGGCCCGCGAGACGTCCTTGATCGTCTGGTTCAGGTTCCCGCCGTTCCCCTTGAGGTTGTCCGCACTGACGCCGATGAGCCGGGACAGCGCTCCGTTCTTGTTGGCACCGTGCGGACCGAGCGCCTCCGATGTGGTGTGGAGGCTGTCGAAGATCCGGTCCAGCTCGACCGGTACGGCCGTCCGCTCCTCGGGGATGACCGCGCCGCTCTTCATGGCCGGGCCCCCGCGGTACACCGGCAGCATCTGGACGTAACGGTCGCTGACCACCGAGGAGTTGACGATCGCGGCCTTGGCGCCCGCGGGCACCTTGCGACCGGCCTCGTACTCCATCTCGACCCGCACCCTGCGGCCCTGCGGGGTGACGCTCTTGACCTCCCCGATCGGGATGCCGAGGACGCGGACGTCCGAACCGGGGTAGATGCCGACGGTCCGCGGGAAGTACGCGGTGACCTTGACGGGGTCCGGCTTCGGCCAGAACGCGACGGTCAGGCCGGCGACGAGCAGGCACAGGGCGGTGCCGAGCGCGACGACGCGGCGGCTGCGCCCCTGGGGGAGGCGGCCGGTGCGCCCCTGGGGGAGGCGGCGGGTGCGCCCCTGCGGCAGGAAGGTCCACCGGGGCCGCTGCAGGGACCCGCGCCGGGGCCGGTTCGGTGGCCGGTTCATCGGGACCCGCCCGGGGGTGTCTGCGCGGCCGGTGCGCCCCTTGGGGAGACGGCCGGTGCGCCCCTGCGGCAGGAAGGTCCACCGGGGCCGCTGCAGGGACCCGCGCCGGGGCCGGTTCGGTGGCCGGTTCATCGGGACCCTCCCGAGGGTGTCTGGGGCGCGGACGAGCCGCCCCGCACGGTCGCGGGCGCGGCGACGAGGTTCTGGATGTAGGTGTCGAACCAACGGCCGTTGCCCAGGGTGTTGGTGAAGACCCGGACGAAGGGCGCCAGCCCTTTGATGCTGCGGTCGAGGCTCTTCTCGTTGCGCTGCAGCATCCCGACGAAGGTGTTGAGGCGGTTCAGCGCGGGGCCGATCTGCCGGCGGTTGTCGTCGACGAGGCCGGAGAGCTGCACCCCGAGTTCGGAGGCGTTCACGAGCAGGTTGTGGATCGCCGTGCGCCGCTTGTTGATCTCCTCGAAGAGCGCGCTGCCGTCCTTCACCATCTTCGTGAACTCCTTCGACCGGTCGGAGAGCACACCGGTCACGCCGTTGGCGTGCGAGAGCAGCTCACGCAGCTGCTTGTCGCGCGAGGCCACGGTCCGGGAGAGCCGGGACAGCCCCTGGATGGACGCCTTGACCTCGGTGGGCGAGTCCTTGAAGGTCGTGGAGATCGTGTCCATGGCCTTCGCCAGGTTTTCGGTATCGACCTTCTCGCTGGTCGTGGTCAGGTCGCTGAACGCCTCCACCACGTCGTACGCCGACACCGTCCGCTTCAGCGGGATCTCGCTCCCGGGCGCCAGCTGACCGGTGCCCTTCGGCTCCAGTGAGAGGTACTTGGCCCCCAGGATCGTCTTGACCCGGATGGACGCGCCGGTGTCGCTCCCGAACTTCGGCTCGTCCTTCACCCGGAAGGTGACCTTGACGTGGTCGCCGTCGAGTTCGACGTCGCCGACCTTGCCGACCTTGACCCCGGCGATGCGGACCTCGTCACCCGACTTCAGACCGCTCGCCTCGGAGAAGGCGGCGCTGTATTCCTCTCCGTTCCCGATCAGCGGAAGGCTCTCGATGTTGAACGCGCCGGCGATCAGCACCGCGATGGTGGTGAGGCCCACCGCTCCGATCGTGACGGGGTTGCGCTCGCGGAAGGGAATCATCGGCCGCACCTCGCCTGGGCGACGTGGAGGTCGGGCGTGTACGTCTTCGCCGTCTGCGGCAACATGATCCGGCCGTCGAATTCGCACAGGTAGAAGTTGAACCAGGAGCCGTACGAGCCGGTGGCGGTCAGCTTGTTGAGCTTGTGCGGCAGTCGCTTCAGGACGCCCTCCACGGTCTTCTCGTTCTCGTTCAGCGTCCCGGAGAGCTGCGACAGTCCCGCGATGTCGGACCGCAGTGCCGGACGGCCGTCCTGCAGCAGGCCGGAGGTGGCGCCCGCGAGGTCGCTGATGCCGGTGAGCGAGTCGCCGATCGCCATGCGGTCGGCGGACAGTCCGGAGACCACCCGCTGCAGCTGCTTGAGCAGGCCGGAGAGGCGCGTGCTGCGCTTGTCCAGCGTTCGCAGCACCTCGTTGAGGTTGTTGATCACGGCACCGATCAGCTCGTCGCGGTCGGCGAGCGTCGTGGTGAGCGAGGCGGTGTGCGCGAGCAGGCTGTTGACCGTGCCGCCCTCGCCCTGCAGGGTCTTGATGATCTCCGACGCGAGCTGGTTGACGTCCTTCGGGCTCAGCGCGGCGAAGAGCGGCTTGAAGCCGTTCAGCAGCGCGTTGAGGTCGAGGGCGGGCTGCGTACGGGAGAGCGGGATGCTGCTTCCGGGCTTGAGCCGGGTGCCGTCCCCGGCCCCCTCGGTCAGCGCGATGTACCGCTGCCCGACGAGGTTCCGGAAACGGATGACGGCGCCCGTCGAGGTGAGCAACGGCCGGTCGTCGGTGACGCTGAAGGTGACCTCGGCGAGGGTCCGGTCCTTGATCCGGCCCCCCTGCTTGATTTCTATGGCCTCGACCTCACCGACGCGTAGGCCGGCCACCCGGACGTCGTCGCCCTCCTCCAGGCTGGTGACGTCGCTGAACACCGCCTTGTAGGTGTCCTTGGGGGTGAAGTTGACGTTGACGATCGTGGCCGCGAGCATCGCCGTCGCGAGGAGGGTCACCACGGCGAAGATGCTGAACTTGACCAGGGGTGCGGCCGTTTCCATGGCCTTCATGCGACACTCACCGCCGTTCCACGTGCCATCGGGCCGAAGAGGAGGGTCGTCACGGACGGCACCTCATCGGCGGGCACACCCATGACCGGGGCCACAAGCGAGCCGATGAGCCGCTGCTCGGCGGCCGTTGCCGTCACGCCGCTCTGTCCCGCGGATGCCGAGCCGCCGGAGCCCTTGGTGCCGTCGTCGAGCTTGATCGGCGGCTGGGGCCTGCCGGGGTGGGGAAGTCCGCGGCAGTTGGGACCGGAGCGATCGGCGTAGCGCGGCTCCTCTCCGGGGCGGTAGGGGGACCGGGGCAGGACGACCTCCAGGGTGATGTGCATCTTCCCGCCCTTGAAGATCTGCTCGGCCAGCGGTTCCTCCTTCGTCAGACCACCGAGGAGACAGGGGAATTCGGGCGAGTAGCGATCGAGCAGCGCGAGGGTGGGGCGGGAGACGCGGCCGAGAGTGATGAACCGCGCGGAGTTCTCGTCGAGGAAGTCCTTCGCGGTGTGGCCGAAGGTGGTGGTCCCGGTGAGGGTCGAGGCCATCTCGTCCTTCTTCTCGACGACAGTCAGGCTGGTGGTGATGCTGTTGTGCAGGATTCTCAGCAGGTCGGGGGCGGCGTCTCCGTAGAGCTCGACCGCGTCGGCCAGCCGCGAGATGTCGTTGCGCATCGCCGGCATGTGCGGGTTGAGGCGGTGGAGGTAGCGCCCGACGCGCTCGAAGTTCGCACCGATCTCGTCACCGCGGCCCTCGAATGCGGTGGCAACCGCGGACAGCGTGGCGTTCAGCTTGGCCGGCTGGACCGCACGGAGCAGCGGCAACAGGTCGTTCATCAGCTTCTGGAGCTCGATGCCGGCCTTCGTACGGTCCTGGGTGATCACGTCTCCGGCCCGGATGGGCCGCGCGGCGGACTTCTCCGGGATCACCAGGTCGATGTACTTCTCGCCGAACAGCGTCTTGGGCAGCAGCAGGGCGTGGACGTCGGCCGGGATGAGCGCGGCGTGCTCGGGGGAGAGCGCGATGTCGACCGTGGCCTTGTCGCCGTCGGCCCGCACATCGCGGACCTCGCCCACGTCGAGGCCGCGCAGCTTCACGTCGGCGGGCGGCTCCAGCTGGTTGCCGACGGTGTCCGCTTGCAGAGTGATCGCCACGGCCGGTGTGAACACCTTCTGGTAGATCGCCACGGTGAGCGACAGCAGCAGGCCGATGACGACGATGAAGACGACGCCGTAAAAGCGCAGCTTGGATGGATTGGTTGTCGACATCGGCTACCCCGCGATCCGCACGGTCGTGGTGGCTCCCCAGAGCGCCAGGCTGAGGAAGAAGTCAAGGATGTTGATGGCGACGATGGACGTCCGTACACCGCGGCCGACCGCCACGCCGACCCCCGCGGGGCCGCCCTTGGCGCGGTAGCCGTAGTAGCAGTGGACAAGGATGATCACGACGGCGAAAACGATCACCTTGCCGAACGACCAGAGCACGTCGATGGGTGGCAGGTACTGCTGGAAGTAGTGGTCGTACGTGCCGCTGGACTGCCCGTAGTAGCCGGTGGTGATCGTCCGGGCCGCGAAGTACGAGGACAGCAGACCGACCACGTAGAGCGGGATCACCGCGATGAACCCGGCGATCATCCGGGTCGTGACCAGGAACGGCAGCGAGGGGACGCCCATCACCTCGAGCGCGTCGACCTCCTCGCTGATCCGCATCGCGCCGAGCTGGGCGGTGAACCCGGCGCCGACCGTGGCGGAGAGGGCGAGCCCGGCGACCAGGGGTGCGATCTCACGGGTGTTGAAGTAGGCGGAGATGAACGCCACGAAGTTGGAGGTGCCGAGCTGGTTGAGCGCGGTGTATCCCTGGAGTCCGACCTCGGTGCCGGTGAAGAAGGAGAGGAAGGCGATGACACCGACGGTGCCGCCGACGACCGCCAGCGCTCCGCGGCCGAAGCTCACTTCGGCCAGCAGGCGCAGAACCTCCTTCTTGTAACGGCGCAGGGTGCGGCCGGTCCAGGCGAGGGAGCGCCCGTAGAAGGACAGCTGGGTTCCGAGCTCCTCGAGGGAGCGGAGGGGGCCCGAGAGGAATCGTTTAGACAGCGCCATCACTAACCCCTCTGCGGAACGAGCTGGAAGTAGACCGCGGTCATCACGAAGTTGGTGACGAACAGCAGCATGAACGTGATGACGACCGACTGGTTCACCGCGTCGCCGACTCCCTTCGGACCGCCCTTGGCGTGCAGGCCCTTGTACGAGGCGACGATCGCCGCGATGGCGCCGAAGATCAGCGCCTTCAGTTCGGCCCAATAGAGGTCGGGCAGCTGCGCGAGGGTGGTGAAGGAGGCCAGATACGCGCCCGGCGTCCCGTGCTGCATCACCACGTTGAAGAAGTAGCCGCCGGCCACCCCGACCACGGAGACCAGTCCGTTGAGGAGCACCGCCACGGCCATCGAGCCCAGCACACGGGGGACGACCAGCCGGTGGATCGGATCGATGCCGAGGACTTCCATGGCGTCGATCTCCTCGCGGATCTTGCGTGCGCCGAGGTCCGCGCAGATCGCCGAACCGCCGGCTCCGGCGATGAGGAGGGCGGTCACGATCGGCGACGCCTCGCGGAGGACCGCCAGGACCGAGGCGGCTCCGGAGAAGGACTGTGCGCCCAGCTGCCGGGTCAGGCTTCCGATCTGGAGTGCGATGACAGCGCCGAACGGGATGGAGACCAGCGCGGTCGGCAGGATCGTGACGCTCGCGATGAACCAGGACTGCTGGATGAACTCCCGCAGCTGAAAGGGGCGGCGCGGCAGGGTGCGGAGAACGTCGAGAGCCAGCGAGAAGAGGCTGCCCGAATGTTTCAGCCCGGCCGTGGGCGAGAGGCTCATGCTCCGGTCCCCCCGCCGTCCGGGCCCACGGCCACGCGCAGCTTCCGCAGCCGCTGCATCTTCTCCTCTTGCTCGGCGATCTCCTCCCAGCGGGGCGGGCGGGTGATGCCGGGACTGGGCAGCAGGCGCGGGATCTTGCCCCCGCCCGCTCCCTTGCCGCCCTTCGGGCCCCGGTGGTTTCCGGCATGGAGCTCGGCGAGCTCCTGCTTGACCTGGGCCGCGTCCTTCTCCTCGGCCATGCCGATCGGACCCTGCATGCGTCCGTTGAGGAACTGGCGCACGACCGGCTCCTCACTGGTGAGCAGGTCTTCGCGGGGGCCGAACATCACCAGCTCGCGGCGGAAGAGCAGGCCGATGTTGTCCGGCACCTGGCGGGCCGAGGCGATGTCATGGGTGACGATCAGGAAGGTGGCGTCGATCTGCGCGTTCAGGTCGACGATCAGCTGATTGAGGTACGCCACACGCACCGGGTCGAGCCCGGAGTCGGGCTCGTCGAAGAGGATGATCTCCGGGTCGAGCACCAGCGCCCGCGCCAGACCCGCTCGCTTGCGCATACCGCCCGATATCTCGCCGGGCAGCTTCTCCTCGGCTCCGATCAGACCGACCATGTCCATTTTTCCCAGGACGATCCGCTTGATCTCGCTCTCGGACTTGCGCGTGTGCTCACGCAGCGGGAAGGCGATGTTGTCGTAGAGATTCATCGAGCCGAACAGCGCACCGTCCTGGAAGAGGACGCCGAACAACTTGCGCACCTCGTACAGGTCGCGCTCGCGGAGCCGGGTGATGTCCTTCCCCGCGATCGTGATCGAGCCTCGCTCCGGCTTCAGCAAGCCGACGAGCGTCTTCAAGAACACGGACTTGCCGGTGCCCGAAGGGCCCAGCATGACCGATATCTCCCCAGCGGGCAGAGTCAGCGATACGTCCTGCCAAATAACCTGGTGACCGAAGGATTTGGTCAACCCTTCCACACAGATCTCGACACCCATCCGGCCCGCCCTTCAGCCCTGAAGTAGCTCTGTCATCAGCTCTACGGGGGAGGGCGGGGCGTCCGTCGCTCCTGCGCCAAGATTTTTTTACCGGGACGCAATCCTGCGTCGACCAGGGGCGAACATCACTGTGCGCGGGGCACACGCGGCAGTTCGCCGGGGGTGTCGCCCGGGGTGACCACCGGTACGTCGCCCTCGGCGTCCTCTGCAGAAGTGCCCGGGACGGACGGAGCGGCCGGAGCAGTCGGGGGCGCCGGCGAAGCGGAGGAAGGAGCGGGCACCGCCGGGGCTTCCGGAACATCGGGCGCGTCCGTAACATCCTTGACGTCGGGTACGGACAGCATCCGATGAACGGACGGGGCGGCCGGAACGGCCGATTCCGTCAGCGGCGGCAGCGGGAGCGACACGTCGGGCAGCAGCGGACCGTCGCCGGCGAGCGGCCCGGCCGGCCCCCACGCGGCGGGACCGCGGGACTCCGATCCGGCCATGAGGCCGGGCACGTCGGTCCGGTGGTGGCCCTCCTCCGTCGTGGGCGAGTCGGCCACGGTTTGGGAGGAAGCCGGCGGACGAACCCCGCCCTCCTCCACCTCCCCATGTATGGAGGGAAGTGCCAACCCCAGAGCTGCGAGCGTCGCCGCGGTGGACGCCACCGTCGCCACCTGCGCACCGCTGCCCAGCCGGGGCCGGCCGCGCCAGCACATCCAGAAGCCGGTGGCGAGCGTCGCGGCGAGCGAGTTGCGCATCGTACGGCGGGCCCTGGCGAGCAGCGACTCGACCGTCCGGTAGCTCAGTCCCATCTTCCGGGCGACCTGGCCGACGTCCAGGTCCTCCGACTTGAGCCAGAGCGCCTCCGCCTGCCGTGCGGGCAGGTCGCCGCTCCGGTTCGCCAGCCACGTGGCCTCGGCGCGATCGCACACCACTTCGTCGACGGGGGCGATGGAGTGCGGGGTCGGCGTCGAGCGGCTGCCCACCTCTGCCTCACGGTTGACCTGGCGATACCGGTCGACGCACAGACGCATGGTCACGGTCGTGAGCCACGCCCCGAGCCGCTCGTCCTCGACGTGCGCATTCTCCATGGCGCGCACCATCGCCTCGTGGACGGCGTCCTCCGCGTCCTCGACGCTCATTGACCGCCTGCGCGCGACCCTCAGCAGATGCTCGCGATGGCTCCACATACGCTGCCAGCGCTCGTCCGAGCAGCCATGCGGTCGCCCCGAATGAGCGGACTGCGGATCAGTCGCCATCAGGCCTCCTCGCACCGTTTCAAAACACTGGCCCCTCGGAAGAGCCGTCCATACCACTCGGTCGGTGGCGGCCGACATTACCGGCAGGTACACCGTGGCGGGAGGGGGGCCGTGACCGAATAAGTGCGAAGTCAGTCACGATTCAGTTGCGTTTCGATCCACTCAGTAGCGTTACCCCTCCACGAATCCGGATACCGGGATCGCTCGCCTCGCCCGGAAGGGCGTCCGGCACCGAGTGGTTCAGCGGCATACGCCCCAGATAGCCGCTGTACGCCGGCAGGGCGCCCTCGCGCCCGGGATCGAGGAAGCCGACCTGGAGGCGCTGGAGGAGCCGGACCGGATCTGGAGCCGGACCGGTTCTGGCTGTGGGGATGCGCGGCAGCCTCACCATGGGCGGTCATCTCGGCCTTGGCCTGCAGGACGTAGGTCAGGCCGCGGTCCTCCAGGCCACGGCGGAAGTCGGCGTTGGCGCCGTATCCGGCATCCGCGACAGGAACAACCTCCAGGACAGCGGGCACGAGGCCGTGTCCGAGGCGGCGTGAACCCTCACCCCGACCTGGCAGTTGCCGACCCCAGCGTGCCGGAGTACTGCCGGGCCACACCGGCCGAGCAGATGCCGTCCTTGGGGAAGCCGGTGTCGTCCACCTCCCATACCTCAGGACGGACCACCCGCACGGCCCGCCACGGCAGCCGGGCTCGCACCGCATCCAAGGACCAGGTGGAGGACGTAATGAACTGCTGGAGTTGCTGGTGGTCCGCCCCCGAGCGCTCAGCCATCGGCTGCATCGACTTGCGTCAGCCATCCAGCAAAAGCCCCAACAGGGCGCCCTTCTCACGCTGATCCCGCCGCAGCAGCGGCGCGAACGCCTCCCCGGCAAACTCCTCCAGGCGGCCCTGACACGCAGCAAGTTCCCCAGCCCTCATACAACCAGCGAACTACCAGACATCCACCTGACAAGACCACGTGACAAAGCCCTACCAGCCGCATAACTCGTGTCCAGGATTCGAGGTCCAGGCCCCGGCAGCTCCGGCTTGGTGCATGGGTCAGCAACCAACGGAGCAGGGCCGCGACACAGTCCCCGGAGCGGATGGAACAGCTCTCCGCCATCGGCATGCGATGCCCGCCATGTCCAGCGCATGTCGAAACGACCGACACACAGCGCGTGCGCCTGTGTGCCCCGGCTTACGCACCAAGTTGCGGGCGCCGACAGCAGTCTGTATGTGCTCACCGGCCTGTCGGCATCTGCTCTGCCCAGCCGGCATTGCAGGGCCTGGCCGTGGCCTCGGCGATGCCGGGGCCACCACTGCATCGGGCTCCGAGCGAAGACCACCTTCACCGATACGTTCGGGCGACCCACGTCAACGAACTTCAGGCGCAGGACGCTAGCTAGGACGGCACCGACGGGACCACATGAACAGCCGAACTTCCTCCGCACGGCGACCCCACGAGGCCGAAGCCGCAGGCGAATTCGAGACCAAGGCCAAGCCGAGACCCAGGGCGCCCACCCCTCCACGAGTTCGTGATGGCCTTCACCTCCTCCGCTCGCGGTGCGCGCCTCGCCCGCAGGCTGGTCTCCCAACGGCTCGACGCGTGGGGTACCCGTACGGCGGCCGGGTCAACGACTCACTCACCCTGATCACCGCCGAGCTGGTCGCCAACGCCGTACGGCACGGGCACGTCGCCGGGCGGGACTTCCACCTGCGACTCATCGACGGCACCGACACCCTGCGCGTAGAGGTCACGGACACCCGGACCGAACGCGTGCCGCTGCTCTCCGACCGGGAGCCGTCGGGCGACGTGGAGTTCGGCCGGGGCCTGCTGATCGTGGCGGGGCTGGCGACCCGCTGGGCGGTCGCCCCGCGCCTGGGCGCGCCGGGCAAGACGGTCTGGGCGGAACTGCGCCGGGCGTGAGACACGCAGGCCCCGGCCATCGGTAAGCACTTTCACGCCAACGGCCCGGAGGCCAAACGACCGTGGACGGCCGGTGTCAGTGCCGGGCACTAGTCTCGTTCGCCCGGCAAGGAGCCGGTGAACCCAGGGGGAGAACGACACCGTCATGCCCGAAATCCACACCGGATACCGCCTCTCCGTCGTCGACGAGGACCCGCTGCGCGCCCGCAAGGAGGCACGCGAACTGCTGGCCGGCCTGGCCGAGTTGGATCCCACCGCCAGGCTCGACCTGCCCGCGCCCGTGGGCCCGGCGGGGGCCGGCGACAAGGGCGGCCCGTCCGCCGAGACCGTCGGGCTGCTGCTGAGCGCCGGTTCGTTCGTCGCCGCGCTGGTGCAGGTGTGGCTGGCGCGGGTCCCGCAGCGCACCCTCGTGGTCAAGCGGCCCGACGGGGCGACCCTGCAGATCACCGGCAAGCAGGCCCGCGAGGACGACACCCTGGTCGAGCGGTTCCTCGCGGAGGACGGCGACGACGGCACGGCGGCGGGCTGAGCGGCGATGACCGAGAACGACCGCCACGCCTTACTCGTCGGCGTCTCCACGTACGACAGCGAGACGTACGCCGACCTCCCGGCCGTGCGCGCCGACCTGCACTACATGCGGGCGGTGCTGGAGAACACCGAGATCGGCATGTACAACGAGTGCGCGGTGGCCGCCGAGCCGACGCGCGCGGAGATGCTGCACGCCGTCGAGTCGTTCCTGGAGGCCCGGCAGCCCAGTGAGACCGCGCTGCTGTACTTCAGCGGGCACGGCGAGTACTGCGAGCAGGACGGCCAGCTGTATTTCCTGACCCGGGACACCGACCCCGCCGACCTGCCGGGCACGGCCGTACCGGCGGAGTTCCTGGAGCGGATGCTCCAGTCCTGCCGGGCCGCCTCGAAACTGGTCCTGCTGGACTGCTGCTCCAGCGGCTCCGTCGTCCAGGGCTGGACCGCCAAGGGCGCGTCGGGAGAACCGGACCGGCCCGCGCCGAGCACCCTGCTGCGGCCGACCGGCGTGTACTTCATCACCGCGTCCGACGCCCTCCAGGCGGCCTCCGCGATGGCGCCGCCCGGGTCGGGCCTGGGCACCTCCCGGTTCACCGGGGAAATCGTCGAGGGACTGCGCAACGGCCGGATCAAGGGCGGCGGCTGGATCACCCCGGATGACCTCTTCGACTACCTGACCGCCCAGATGACCCGCGACGGCGTGCCGGAGGAGCAGCGGCCCACCAAGTCCACGATCCGGGCCACCCGGAGCCTTCCCTTCGCCCGGTCGGTGGCACGACCCGTGCGGCTTCCCGCACCGCCCCACGACGCCGCCGGAGCCGCCCCGCACTCCCCCGCGCTGCTGAAGGCCCGGGAGCTGGCCGAGGCGGACGAGCGGGACGGCGTCGACCGGGAGCGGCTGCTGCGGTACTACGCGGACTGCCTCACCGCACAGGCGGCGGCCGGCATGCGGCCCGAGCGGGACGGCGGCCGGGACGCGAAGTACTTCCTGCTGGCACAGGGCGAGGAGACCATCCAGTCGGGCCGCGGACCGCACATCGTCGCACCCGGAGCGCTGCCCCGGCCGCAGGACGGGAAGACAGGCTCGGACGCCCGGGCGGGGTCGCGGCAGGAGTACTGGTACGGCTACCCGGCGGTCACGCTGCCCGCGCGGGACGGCGGCCGGGGACGGCGCGCGACGGTGGAGGTGGCGCCGCTGCTCCTCCAGCAGATGGAGCTGGCACCGGACGAGAACGGCCGGGACGTGCTCCGGCCCAGCGGCGTGCCGTCCCTGCACAGCGGCGTCGTCGCGGAACTCCTGGACGCCGGGGACGCCGCCGACCTGGTCGCCCGCTGGCAGCCCGCCTGGCAGGAGGGCAACGACGCCCAGATGCTGCGCGCCGTACGGGAGTTGCTGGAGGAGCTGGGGCTGCCGGAACTCGAACCGCTGGACCCGTCCGCGCTCAGCGACCGCACGGTCATGCAGGCACTGCGGCCCGGCGCGCACAACGCGGCCGTGCTGCTGGTGCCGTCCGGCGCGGAGGCCATGGCCACCCAGGCGCTGGTGGAGAACCTGCTCCAGATCTCCACGCGGACCGCCCAGATCACGGGCACCGCCCTGGACGCGCTGCTGAGCGGAGGGGCCCGGCAGGAGCCCGCCCCGGCCGCGGCAGAGCCGGTGGCGCCCGTCGCTCCGGGGCCGTGCAACGAGAGCCAGGAGCGGGTGATCTCCTCGGCGATGACCCAGCCACTGACGGTGGCGACCGGGCCGCCCGGCACGGGCAAGAGCGAGGTCGTCACGGCGGTCGTCACCACCTGCGTCGCCGCCGGGCAGTCGGTGCTGGTCGCCTCCACCAACAACGAGGCCGTGAACGTCGTCGCCCAGCGCTGCGACGACATCGCGCCCGGCCTGCTGATGCGGACGGGCAACGCCGAGGCGCTGGAGCGGGAGGCCACCAAACTGGAACGGCTGCTCGCCGAACCGGCCGGGGCCCCGCGGCGCGGATCGGCCACCGTGGGCGGCGAACTGCGCAACACCCGAAGGACGGCCGACCGGCTGCGGGCCCAGGCGGCGCACCGTGTCGGTGAGGAAGGACGGCTGCTGGAACTGCTCCGCGACCGGGAGGAACGGGCCGCCGCCCTGGAGTTGGCGCGGCCCCTCCTCGAAGGGGTCTGGGCGGCGCACGAGGACGGCGTGGCGCCGCTGGGGCGGTGGGCGGACAGGGCGCGGAAGATGGCCGGGGCCCGCTGGTGGCAGCTGGGGGCATGGCGGCGCGGGCGTGCGCTCGCCGCGCTGGTCTCGGCCGGGGCGGAGTGCCCCGAGGGGGACGGACCGGCCTGGCCGGAGTGGGCGACGGGACGACCGGTGCCGCCCGAGCTGCTGGAGTCCCTCGCCGGGATCGTGTCCGTGGAGCGGGAGGTGCGGGAACTCGTCCGCCGGCACGCGGAATGGGACGAGGCAGGGCTCAAGGAGTCCCGGCTGGCCACGGCGGGGGCGCTGGCCGACCTGTCGGCGGAACTCTCCCGCGCGCTGTCCGCCGAGGCCCTCGACCGGGCCACCGGGCTCATGAACCAGCGGCTCCAGGCACTCCGCCGCCGCTCCGGCTACCAGCGCAGCCAGAAGAACCTGATGACACACCTCAAGGGGTGGGTCGTCAGCACCCACTCGGTGCGGCAGCTGGAACTCACCCCGAGGCTCTTCGACCTGGTGGTCATCGACGAGGCCAGCCAGTGCTCCATCCCGTCGGTGCTTCCGCTGCTGTTCCGGGCCCGCCGGGCGCTGATCATCGGTGACCCGATGCAGCTCGGGCATATCCCCGGCGTGTCACCGCAGCAGGAGCAGCAGGCACGGAAGCGGGCCGGGCTGAGCTCCGCACAACTGGAGCACCACCGCCTCACCTACCACGTCTACTCCTCGTACCACGCGGCCGAACAGCACGGCGACAGCGCGCTGCTCCTCGACGAGCACTACCGCTGCCACCCGCGGATCGCGGACGTCGTCAACGGCCACTGCTACGGCGGCCGGTTGCGGGTGCTGACC
This sequence comes from Streptomyces sp. NPDC048197, assembly GCF_043202395.1. NCBI lineage: Bacteria > Bacillati > Actinomycetota > Actinomycetes > Kitasatosporales > Streptomycetaceae > Streptomyces > Streptomyces sp. NPDC048197. Next base: position 91,457 of record NZ_JBIDAJ010000014.1, on the reverse strand, counting down.
GATGTGCGGGCGCAGGTGGCGGCGCACGATCCGGTGGGAGCGGCCGATCCGGCACCGGTGCTCGGCTGGGTCGACGTACCGTCCGCAGAATCGGCGCGCGGCGGCGACGGCCGGTCCTGGCGGAACACGGTGGAGGCGGAGGCCGTCCGGCGCGTGGTCGACGGATTGCTGGCACGCCTCCCGCCGGAGGCGACGGTGGGAGTGGTCACACCGTTCCGGGCGCAGAAGGAGACACTGGCCCGGGTGTGGCGGGACGACGACCGGGTCCGGGTCGGCACCGTCCACACCTTCCAAGGCGGACAGCGCGACGTGATGGTGCTCAGCCCGGTGGCAGCACCCAACACACCGCCCCGGACGACGCATTGGGTCGCGAGCCAGGTCAACCTGTGGAACGTGGCGGTCACCCGCGCCAAGTCGCAGTTGATCACGGTGGGCTACCGGGCCTTCTGGCAGGAGCAGAACGGCCTGCCGGCCCTCCTCGCCGCGCGCTCGGCGCCGCTGGGAGCGGGCGAGGACGGTGCGACGGCCGTGGTCGGCGCGCCCGGCCCGGTGACCGGGGCCCGCGAGGACCTCGCCGACCGCCTGCAGCGGTACCTGACCGGACGAGGCGTCACCGACCTGGAGCGATCCGTGCTGGTGGGCGGACACCCGGTGGACCTGCTGTTCACCGACGCCGGGGAGAACACGGCCGTGCTGATCGACCCCGGCCCGGGGCCCGGCGGGGACCCGGCGCGGCACCTTCGGCTCACCCACGCGCGAGGCGACCTGCTCACCGGGCTGCCCTCAGGGGGCCATGGGGCCAAGCCCTGCCCGGTGAGCCGGACGGTGCGGGTGCCAGCCTGGCGGATCCTGGCGGGCGAGGCCGCGCTGGCGCCGCTGTTCGGCTGAGCCGAGAACGGCGCGGGCCGGGCTCCGGCGGCCCGGCCCGTTCCGAGGATCGCTCAGCCGCCGGGCAGGCTCCGTACGACATACGTCATGTGCTGGAGATTTCCCGCCCGCAGCCACTCCGTGGGCCCGCCCACACCCTCGCCGGTCGACAGCGGGCCGTGCGCGCAGGCGCTCAGCCATTCCTCGCCCTGCCCGGCCCCCGCTCCCCGGAACTCCGGCAGTTCGGTGATCCGGCGGGCCGCGGCGCGGTTGGCGGCGATCCGGTCGGGCCCTCGGGTCAGCGTCTTGAACAGGAGGTACGAGCTGTCGGTGGTGTAACGGAGCACACCCCAGGGCGGACCGCCCTTCCTCCCGGGTGCCGGGGCCTGCGCGAGGGCGCTGGGGGGCTGTATGCCGTAGTCGCCGTAACCGAGCAGCGGGGCGTAGGCCCTGCCCGTCGCGCGCACCTCGTGCCACATGCGCCACTCCGGCCGCGGCTGCTCACACGCCCCGTCCGCCAGCATGTCGGCGGTGACGCGGGGAAGTCCCCCGCCGAGCAGAGCGGCGCTCCGCCAGACCGCCAGGGGCATCAGCGCGTCGAGGGCCCGCAGCGCCTCCTTGCCCGCGTCCGGCCGGTCACCGAGGACCGCGCCCATGTCGAGCAGCAGATCCACGGACACCTCCGGGCCCGTCCGGTCCAGCAGGCCCCGGACGTCCTCCCCGAGGCGGCCGTCCCACTCCCCGGTGACCCGCACCCGGACACCGAGCCCGCGCAGACAGCGCCGGGCCGTCTCCGCCGCCGCCCGCTGCTGCGCCTCGGTCCGCTCGGGTCCGGTGACCGGCCGCAGCCGCCCCAACTCGCAGTAGAGGGACAGCGCTTCGGCGAGGCCGGCGGTCTGCGCGTCCTCGCCGAAGGGAGCGTCGAGCCATCCGCCGTCCCGGCTCACGGCACTCGCCGGACCGACGTATTTGCCGACCAGCGTGGGCAGCGTCGCCGGGGCCGCTCCGGGTAACGGCGGCAGGTTCCACAGCGGCCGGATCACGGACCGGATGTCCGGCCACAGCAGCCGGCAGGCACCGGCCGCGTGCGGTCGGGCCGGCAGAACGGGAACATAGAGCGGTCCGGACATCACGGCTCCCCCTCGGCACCGTCCGTGCGCATCCCTTCCCACCAGGGTCCGTTCGCCGCGGAGCAGTGGAAAAGAGAGCGTTTTCGGCCCGCATGGCTGAGATGTTCACGGGCCTGGTGCCGGTGTGACGCACGTTGCGCCACCTCGGGAGGTGCGGCGGGGGAACGCGCCACGTGGGGAGGCACGCCACGTCCGCTCCGGGCAAACGGTGCCACACTTGATGGCGTGACGGAGACGGACCGACAGCTCACCCGGCGGCTCGAGCAGGCCATCACGGACCTGCTGGAGCGACGTGCGGCCACCGCCTCGATCTGCCCGTCCGACGCCGCGCGTGAGGTCTACGAGGGGGACGACGAGGGCTGGCGAGCCTTGATGGAACCGGCCCGCCGAGCGGCCTGGCGTCTGGTGGCGGCCGGCGAGGTCGTGGTGACCCAGGCCGGCCGCCCCGTCACGGAGAGCGCGGCCCGCGGCCCGATCCGCATCCGCCGCGCAGGTCCTCGGCGGCCCCGCTCCTGAGGACCTCCCCCGTCCGCGCCGGACTCCCCCGCCGGGCAGCCGGAGACCCACCCGCCGGTGGGTGGGGACGCCAGGAACGCGCCGCCCCCACCCCTCGGGCGTCCTACCAGGAAGTTCCTCTCCGACCGCGGCAAGATCCGCAGCCGCCGGGTCACCCGGGGCAGCCGGCAGCAGCAGCGCCATATCGCCACGGCCGTCAGGAACGCCCGCGAGATGGCCCTGCTCCCCTACGCCGGCAGCTGACCCCCACCACCCCTCCCACCAAAGGACCCTCATAGCCGTCCCCAAGCGCAAGATGTCCCGCAGCAACACCCGCCACCGCCGCGCCCGGTGGAAGGCGAGCACCCCACCGCTCGCCCCGGTCGGCATCGACGGCACCACCCACCTGGTGTCCCAGCACCTCAGGAAGGCATACGAACGCGGCCTCCTCCGCCCGGAGAACTGAGGCAGCCGGCCGCACGACCTCCTGCCGGTGACCGTCCTGCCCGGCTTCCTGGGAGCGGGCAGGTCACACTCTCAACGGGCGAATTCGGGTTGATGATCAGTATCCACACCGGCGGGTGCAGATCGTACAGCGGATCCCCGGCTCCACCCAGCCCCTGAGTTCGGCGGAAAGTGCCCGGTATCGGAGCCACCGAGCACCAGGTGCCGACACCGTGACAACCACAGCCGCCGCCAGCGTCTGGGAGGACTTCGACGTCCCCGCACACGCCCGAAGAGGGCACCCTGCGCACAGTGAAGTTCGAAGCCCGACGGGCCGCGGCCGCGCTGGGGCGGGAGCTGGGCCATCCCCTCACGGTGCAGTCGATCCTCGCCGCGCACGGGGCGCCCGTCGGTGGACGCTGGCAACGCGGGAAGCTCGACGTGGACCAGGTGCTCGTCGTCGAGGCCCGTCTGCTGGTTCGCCGCCTACGCAGTCGGCCGCAGGTACTCGGGTCTGCTGAGGTCGCTCGTATTGCGGCAGCTGCTGAGCATGCCCTCCGGGCGGCCCGATGAGGCACCAGAGCCCAGTGTGCCAATTGGCACACTGGTCGTACGCCAGGGCCGGCCATCGCTCCGTGGCGGGATCGTCCCGCCGCTCACCCGCGCCGACCGTGGGATCCCGGCACGTCGATGTACGAGCACGTCCCACCGGAGCGGCAGTGTGGTCAGCCGCACCGGCGGGTCCGCGCCCCGGGGCGTGCGGGGCAAGGTTCTGCGCGGCACGCCCAGTACGGGACCGTCGCCGACCATGCCCGGTAGCAACACGCGGCCCAGCGGGCGCCGTACGGGCACGAAGGTCGGGCGTCACGGCGACTGATCAGCCCCCGCCCGAGGGGCACGACGGGGCCGCTTCCGTACGGAACCGCCACCGCTGCTACGTTCGATCGTGTGCATCCCGAGGTAGAGAAATTCCGCGAACGCAGCGTACGTGCAAGGGACATGGGGTTCGGCCTCGTCATCATCGCGGCTCTTTTGTGGGTGTGGTGCGGCGTGCTGCTGATCATGCCCTACGAAGTGAAGACCGGGCCCGACACCTTGTCCCAGAAGTGCGCGGCCCGTCTGTTCACCGACGAGGGCACCGCCAACGAAGGACGGCTGGAGGATGCCTGTGCGGATGAGCGGGACTGGCCAGAATTGCTAGCCGTGTTGGGCGCTTCCCTCCCCATCTCCGTGGTGGGAAGTGCGCTCATCACCTACGGCAGCCTCAGCATCCGCATGAGCAAGCACGCGGTCGCCCTGGCCGGCTTCCGCGAATCGGCAGCCCGCGAGAAGGAGGAGAAGGAGGTGGGGAAGAAGGAGGACTAAGAGTAAGAGGAGAGGAAGAGGACGCCTGTGCCGGCATGGCGGCCGGGGACGACGCAGTCGGAATGGCGTACTGCGGGGGAAAGTTGATCCAGGACAGCCCACCCAGGTCGAGCCGCATGTGGGCCAGGACAGACTCGACGGCCTGCATCATCGTGCGGCCCGCTGATCGACAGGGTGGTCGGAAGACCAGACCGAATTTCTCCTATGACCGCAACGTCTCCGAGGGCGACTCCCCGAACCGTTGGCGGTACGCGAGTGAGAAACGGCCCGGGTGCAGGAAGCCCCAGCGGGAGGCGACGGCGGTCACGGTCGCGGAACCCGGGTCGGAGGCCAGGAGTTCCTTGCGTACCCGGTCCAGGCGGACCTCTCGCAGGTACGCGAGCGGTGTCGTCTCGAGGTGCCGGCGAAAGCCGTCTTGAAGGGCCCGTACGCTGACGCCGACGCATTCCGCGATCTCCGCGACCGTGAGCGGCTCGGCGGCGTGTCCCTCGATGACCTCCATGGCGCGGCGGACCGCGGGCGGTGCGACGCGCGGCTGCTCGCCGAGCAGCGCCGACGTGTAGTTGCTGGGCTGGGCCATCAACAGCTGGGTCATGAGGAGCGATTCAAGCTGTTTTGTCACGAGGGGCTGGCTTGTCATCCCACCAGGCCCCTCCGCCTCCCGGCGCATGAGGTCGACGATGTTGAGCCAGGAGCGGGAGCCCGGCGTGGTGAGGTTCATGCCGAGCGAGAAGAAGATCGGGCGGCGCACGGTGCGGCCGAGCAAACTGCCCAGGTGCGATTCCAGCGACGATCGGTCGAACCACACGATCAGCTGCGGATTGCCATCACCCCAGCGCATGTCCAACTTTCCGGTCGGAGAGGGGACAGAAGCGAGTTCCGGGGAGGAAATGATCTCCTCGCGGCCGCAGGTGATTTCGGCGTGACCGGCGAGCGGGATCTGGACGAGGAAAAAGCTCTCCAGATCGCCCGGTGTGATCCGGACTTCCGTTCCGTAATCGAGGTAATAGAGACCTGTCCGGTCGAAGTGTGCGCCGTGCAGCCGGGCGTCGAGCGTCGCCGAGCGCCGCACGATGCGCAGCTCATGCGGACAGAAGGCGCGGCCGACCTCGGCCCGTGCCTCCCAAATGTCCGCTGTATGGAACCGCTGGTGATTTGCCAGGGGGGAATTTTCAGCGGGCATGTAAACCTCCACCGCCGAGATGCGCAATCGGTACAGCAACCCGCGTGATCCGGATAGCGGAGGTGATCTTGCCATACCAAGATTGACCCCCGACCGCCGCGGACCCAAGAGAATCCTGGGAACCAACAATGCAGGGAGTGCCGGGCCGGACTGCGCTCGTCAGAGGCGGAGTCACGCCCAGCGGACAGCCCGTCGCATGCGGGCTGCGCGTATTACGCGCGACCGACGCGGCGCGGGCGGCCAAGGCCGTACCTCCGCGCGTCGCGGCACCCTTGCCTCTGCTGCCGCGGCTCGCCGGTTCGGCCGGGCCCCTCTAGCCGGCCGGGTTACCCGGGGGCCCGTCCCCCCGGTCCTACGGGTGACCCGGCCTCCTGCGGCTGCCCGCCGGCCCCCCCCCTCCGGCGGGCAGCCGCATTGCACACAACCGCCGCCACCCGTTGACGCCGCTACGTGCCGAAACGCTCGTACAGCGCACGGCACTGCACTGCATGGCACTGCATGGCACTGCATGGCACGGCACGGCACGGCACGGCACGGCACCGCTCAAAAACCGCACACCCAAACCCCCGGAGAACGCATTCATGCGCAAGATCACCATCGTCGGAGCCGGCCAGGCCGGTCTCCAGCTCGGCATCGGCCTGATCGGCCACGGTTTTGACGTCACCATCGTGTCCAACCGCACCGGAGACCAGATCCGCGAGGGCCGGGTGATGTCCAGCCAGGCCATGTTCGGCACCGCGCTGGCCCACGAGCGCAACCTCGGTCTCGACTTCTGGGGCGATGCCTGCCCGTCGATCGACGGTCTCGGCGTGAGCATCGCCGACGGCCAGGGCGGCCGGGCACTCTCCTTCGACGCCCGTCTTGAAGCCACCGCCCGCTCCATCGACCAGCGCGTCAAAATGCCGCTCTGGATGGGAGAGTTCGCGCGCCGCGGCGGCCGTCTGGAACTCTGCGAGGCCGGCATCGAGGACCTGGAGCGCTACGCCGCCGAGTCGGACCTGGTGATCGTCGCGGCCGGCAAGGGCGAGATCGCCGGGCTGTTCGAGCGGGACGCCATGCGTTCCCCGTACGACGCTCCGCAGCGCGCGCTGGCCCTGGCGTACGTCACCGGCATGGCAGCGCTGCCCGACCGCCCCGGCGTCAGCTTCAACGTCATCCCCGGTGTGGGTGAGTACTTCACCATGCCCAGCCTCACCACCAGCGGCCCTTGCGACATCATGTTCTTCGAGGGCATCCCGGGTGGCCCGCTCGACTGCTTCGACGGGCTCACCCCCCACCAGCAGCTGGCGAAGTTCCAGGAGCTGCTGCGGACGTACGTTCCGTGGGAGGCCGAGCGCTGCACCGATGTCACGCTCACCGACTTGAACGGCACCCTCGCAGGCCGCTTCGCGCCGACGGTCCGCAAGCCCGTCGCCACACTGCCCTCCGGCGCGCAGGTGCTCGGCCTCGCCGACGTCGTCGTCCTCAACGACCCGATCACCGGCCAGGGGTCCAACAACGCCTCGAAGTGCGCGGCCTCCTACCTCGCCACCATCCTGGACCACGGCGAGCGCCCGTACGACGCCGCGTTCATGGAACTGGCCTTCGGCCGCTTCTGGGACAACGCGCAGGCCGCCACGGCCTGGACCAACGCCATGCTCGGCGCCCCGCCGCAGCACGTCCTGGAGATCTTTGGTGCGGCGAGCACCAACTCCCGTATCGCTGCCCGCTTCGTCAACGCCTTCGACGACCCGCGCGACTTGTTCCGCTGGTTCATGGACCCGGTCGCCGCGAAGAACTATCTGACCGAGGCCGGCGCCTGAACGTCGGCGCTGAACGGCCGTCAAACGAATCCGCGTCAGCTGACGCAACGTCAGCGATAGATGCGTCACGAGAGCAGGACAGCAGGACATGAGAAGGATCGCGGTGGTCGGGGCCGGGCAGGCGGGTGCCCAACTCGCCCTGGGACTCCAGGCGCACGGCTATGACGTCACCTTGGTCACCGACCGTGACCCCGACGAGATACGCCGCGGTCCGGTCATGTCCAGCCAGTGCATGTTCGACACCGCGCTCCAGAGCGAGCGCGAACTCGGCCTGCACCAGTGGGAGGACCAGGCCCCGGACATCTCCGGCATCGCGTTCTCTCTCATCGGTCCGCACGGCACTCCGGACGTCTCCTGGCACGCGCCGCTGGAGGGCCCGGCCCACTCCGTCGACCAGCGGGTCAAGTGTGCCGCCTGGATCGAGCAGTTCGCGGACGGCGGCCGCGGCGAGATCGTGCTGCACGAGGCGGGTGTCAACGACCTCGAGTGGTACGCCCGTACGCACGATCTCGTCGTGGTCTCCACGGGCAAGGGCGAGCTGAGCCACCTCTTCCCGCGCAACCCCGAACTCTCCCCCTACGACCGGCCGCGCCGTGCGCTGGCTCTGACGTATGTCACGGGAACGGCACCGCGGGAGGGAGCGGACGCCGTCCACTACCGCCTGGTCCCCGGCGTCGGCGAATACTTCTCCTTCCCGGCCCTCACCACCACCGGCCCCTGCGACATCATGGTCTTCGAAGGCGTCCCCGGCGGCCCGATGGACTGCTGGGACGACATCCGCACGCCTGAAGGCCACCTCACCCGCTCACTGGAGATCCTCCACCGGTTCTTCCCCGACGACTACGAGCACTACCGGCACGCCCGGCTCACCGACAGCGGCGGCGTGTTGCGCGGCAGGCTCACTCCGACCGTCCGGCACCCCGTCGCCCGCCTGGCCTCCGGCCGGCACGTCCTCGGCATGGCCGACGCCGTCGTCCTCAACGATCCGATCACCGGCCAGGGTTCGAACAACGCGGCCCAGGCCGCGACCCACTACCTCGACAGCATCCTCCGCCACGGCACCGCCGAATTCACCCCGCAGTGGATGCAGCGCACCTTCGACAACTTCTGGCGCGGCTGGGCCCAATGGGCCGTCGGCTGGACCAACTCTCTCCTGACCGACCTGAGTCCCCACCACCGTGACCTTCTGACCGCGGCGGCCGAAATCCCCTCTGTCGCCGGCGCCCTCGCCGCCGGATTCGACGACCCGCGCACCCTCTACCGCTGGTGGTTCGAGGAGGCCGAGGCACACCGCTTCCTCGCCGAGAAGCGCGCCCAGCACGCCGCCCGCTTCGACGGCCGCGAACTCCGGCGCGCGCTGGGCCAGTACGCCACCGGCGTGACCGTGGTGACGGCCCGCGCCGCCGACGGCCGCAATGTCGGCATGACCGCGAACTCCTTCACCTCCGTCTCGTTGAACCCGCCCCTCGTCCTGTGGTGCCCCGGCAAAAACAGCCCGAGCCTCCCGGACTTCACCGACGCCTCGCACTTCGCCGTCCACATACTGGCCGCCGACCAGCACCACCTCTCCCGCCAGTTCGCCACCCCGGCCGACGACAAATTCCGCGGTACCCCCACCACCCCCGGCATCGCCGGCACCCCTCTCCTGGACGGCGCGGTCGCCCGCTTCCAATGCCGCACCGTCCAACGCCTCGACGCCGGCGACCACATCATCTTCCTCGGCGAGGTCGAACAGTACGAAGCCGACGGCGGTACCCCTCTGGTGTTCCACTCGGGGTACTACCAGGTGGCGACCAAGCATCCAGATCTGTGAACTCGCTTTGCCACGCTCCAGCTTCATCACAGGAGCTGTGGTCAGCGGCTGTCGGCGGTTTCACCGCGGTCCAGTGCCGCATCAGGCAAGGTGTCTCTGGCGACCCGCAAGCGGACCGAACACATCGTCCGTCAGAGCTCATCGATGTCGCCTGCGTCCAGCGGAACACGCCAGCCGGGCCCCGAGGCGGCGGTGATCGCCCGCACCCGTCCCTGCGCGCACATCGCCGCGGAGAAGTCGCAGCACTTCGAGGAGGTGCTGCAGAAACTGACGGAGCGGGGGGAATGTCAGGCACAGGCGCTGGAGCGGCTAGTTTGTGTGTGCAGGACTGGTACGCAGGCCCGTGGGGGCAGAGGTGCACGGGGGACGGGAGGTCGGGAAGAGTGTCGCTGCGCGAAGGTGATCCAGCCGAGATCGGTGGTTATCCACTTGAGGCCCGGCTCGGCGCGGGTGGCATGGGCACGGTCTTTCTGGCCCGTACGGGTTCGGGGCGTCCTGTCGCGATCAAACTGATCCACCCGCAGTTCGCGGCGGACGACGAGTTCCGCATCCGCTTCCGGCAGGAGGTGGCGGCGGCGAGGCGGGTGAGCGGCGCGTTCACCGCCGCCGTGGTCGACGCTGCCCCTGAGGCCGAGCAGCCGTGGATGGCGACGACCTATATCCAGGGGCCCACGCTCTCCCGGCGCATCGCCACGAAGGGCCCGCTGAGCGGAGCGGAGCTGAGGAGGCTCGCCATCGGGCTGGCGGAGGCGCTGCGGGACATCCACCGGGTGGGGGTCGTCCACCGTGACCTGAAGCCCTCGAACGTCGTGCTCTCGCCCGAGGGCCCACGCGTCATCGACTTCGGCATTTCGCGCGCCGTGGACCAGCAGACGCTGACGGTTACCGGACGGGTCATCGGTACGCCGCCCTTCATGTCGCCGGAGCAGTTGCAGGCGCCGCGTGAGGTGGGGCCGCGGTCCGATGTCTTCTCGCTGGGGACGCTGCTGGCGTACGCAGCAACGGGCCAGGGGCCCTTCGACGCGGAGAGCCCCTACATAGTTGCGTATCAGGTGGTGCACGGGGAGCCGTCGCTGGAGGATGTGCCGGTGGCCTTGCGCACGGTCGTCGAGTCGTGCCTGGCCAAGGAGTCCAATGGGCGCCCCTCTGCGGACGAACTCCTCGTGCTGCTACGGGACCTGCCGGCCGACCTCGGCCAGACCGACGCGTGGGGCGTTGACGCGGGCCGCACCCGCGACGTGATCACCCAGCACCACCTCGCGACGCCGGCCACCCCGGCGCCGGCAACCCCGACCACCCAGGCGTCCGTAACCCCGCCCACCCCGGCGCCGGATGCCCCGACCAGCACCCCGGCCGGTCCCGACACGGGGAGCGCCGACACTCCCATCGGCCGCCGACCACGCCGCCGATGGCGCCCCGTGCTCGCGGCCGCGGTCGCGGTCACGGTAACCGCGGTCGGTGGAGGAGTCGCCGTACTGACGACGGGCGGCTTTGGGGGGAACAGCGGCGGCGACAAGGGCAACAGCCTCGCGGCCCCGGGTGCCGCACTTCCGGACGGCTTCGCGCCGTGGCACAAGACCGTGCCCGGCGGTCGCCCGGACATCCCCGACGAGCTGCGTTGCGTCGCGCGCGGCGACTCGCTGTTCTGCGGGGGCGGCAGTGTTGTCGCGACCCGTATCAGGGCCAAGGACGGCTCACGGATGTGGACGGCGAAGAGCCCCGGAGTCCCCGCCAACGGCATGCACTTGGTGGGCGCCACCGACGACACGGTGCTCGGTTACCGCTTCGCCGCCCAGGACGCCCCGCAGGACCCTCGCAGCGAGGTGGTGGCCATCGACGCGAACAACGGACGGGAGCTGTGGTCCGTGCCGTCCGGCGCCCAGTCGACGGCCGTCACGGGTCGGACGCAGGACGCCATTGTGGTCGGCTCCGACGTCGTGACGGTCGACGCTTCCAACTCCCGCTTGGAGGCCCGCGACGCGCACAGCGGTCGGGTCACATGGACGTCACCATTCCCACCAGGTACGCAGTGCGCTCCCGTCCCGGTGGGCCCACAGCTCGTCGCGATGTGCGCGAAGGACACGGAGGTGGATGCCTTTGCGGTGCGCCACCCCACCCTGTATCCGGTCGACCGCGCCTCGGGGGCCCTGGGCAGGCCCATCACGGTCAACGGCCCCGCCGTGCCGATGGGCACCGCCAACGGCAAGCTCGTACTCCTGCAAGTACGCCTGGGGGGAACGGAGCTGGACCGCTACAACGGAGTGGCACGGGTCGACATGCCCTCGCGGAAGGTCACGTACTCCCGACTGGCCACGACATACACGGGGACGCCCGGCATGGCGGACAGCACCGTCTACGTGAGCGAGCAGACCGGTCTCGTCACCGCACTCGACCCCGCGACCGGCCGGAAGAAATGGTCGCGGCAGTCTGGCGTGGAGGGCGCGTCGGGTCCTGTGGCGGGGGCCGACGCACTGTATTTCAGCTCCGCCACCGGCCGGGTGGTCGCACTGTCGCCGGACGATGGCAAACCCCTGTGGACAACAAATCCGCAGGCCGATGGGTTGACGGGCGAGCTGGACATAAGCCCGCGGGTGACTCTTGCGGGGCGTGCGGTGATCGTGGCCGCGGCCAAGAACACTCTCTTCGCCTTCGACGCACAGAAACCGCCGAAGGCGGGCTGACCCGGGTGGCTGGCCGGCGGCTGCAACATTGCCAGTCCGGCAGGTACGCCAAGGCCAGCTCACCAGACGGGCCGTCCAGTCTGTTGGTCCGCGAGTTCGGCGTCGGACTTACCTGTCTGACCGCTCGGGGAGCGCGAGGAAACGGCGTCAGCCGTGCCCGCCCGGGCCCGCGCCGACGCGGCCGCATCGCGCCGGAACGCCCAGGACATCTTCGGCTCCATCACGTATCGGAACACCCGCCGTACCGGCCTCGTGCACAGCAGCGTGATCAGCGTGGCGGCCAGCACCGTCACCACGACCTCGCCGACCGGTGTGCGCACCCAGGGGAGAGTGTCGTACCCACCGGACCAGCGTGCCATCTTGATCGCGAAACCGTGCAGCAGATAGCCGTACAGCGTGCCCGCGCCCAGCTTCGTGAACCACGTCTGCCGCCGCGGCACCAGGGCCAGGAAGCACCCGGTGAGCACCAAGGCGCAGCCGAACAGCGCGAGTTCCATGACCGGGGAGACCCACGCCGGCATGCCCAGGTCCTGTACGGCGTTGTTCTGCCGGAACCACGCGGAGTTCATGCGCGGCGCCGCCCAGTACGCGAAGACAACGGCGCCCAGTACCACCGGCGCTGCCGCGACGCGGATCGCGCGCTGCCGCAGCAGGTCGAAGTGGGCCGGCTTCAGGTGCAGTCCGAGGACGAAGAACGGCAGGAACTGCAGTACCCGCCGCATGGCGAAGTCGTTGCCGACCTGAGGGGAGGCCGCCGCGAGCACGGCGATCAACAGCGCCAGTGGGACGGGCCAGCGCACGAGCTTCCAGATAGGGGTGGTCAACCGCCAGATGAAGAGAGCCGCCAGGAACCAGTCCAGGTAGTACGGGCTGGTGAGGCTGATCGGCTCGTTCGAGGTGTCGTGCACCCAGCGCTGGAAGTAGGCGTAGAGGACCTCGAACACCACGTACGGCACGGCGACACCGGTGATGAGCCGCTTGATCTTGGCCGGGCTGAGGTCGAATCCGCGGGAGAAATAGCCGGAGATGAGGACGAACGCCGGTATGTGGAAGGTGTAGACGGTCATGTACAGCGCCATCGCCGCCCGGCCGCCGTGGGTGAGCGGCTCCCACGTATGCCCCATGGCGACGAGGACGACCGCCAGGTACTTCGCGTTGTCCAAGAACGGGTCTCTCCCGTCGGACTTGGGCTCGATGCGTGGGACGGGATCCGGCCGCCCCTCGGGCGCCGGGTTCACAGTACGTTCGAGGGGGATGGCCGCGCGGAACATTTGAGGCACCCTAGCTGCACAGCTGTAATGGGCAAAACCGTCCACACGACTGATCCGTCGTCCGTCCGTCATTTCGGCGCCACGTCGGGCCATTTCATGCGTTCCGCCTGCCTGATGCCTCCTCATCTGCCTCAATCGAGGCGTGTACGCGGCGAACCAGGCAGACCGTTGGGGCGCTACGGCGGAAGGCCCGCTACGGGCATTGCCTCGGCGCGGCCGCCATGGTCCGGCCTCGACATGCCCGCTCAGCGCCCACCCGCTGTTCCAGCACCCCGGAGCCCTGCTGCCTGGCTACGCTGACCACCAGGGCCCCGCTGCCGGGGAGTTCCCGGCAGCGGGGCACGTGCAGGCCGTGGCGGCAGCTGGTCGGCAAGGCCGCGCGGCACGAGGGGGCCCGACGGCGTCCGGCTGGTGTTCCCCGCGGGCGCGTGCCACCCCAGCCTCCCCGGACAGCACACTCAGGCCGGCCGCGGGCCCTCAGACCGCCGAGGCCCTCGGGCTACGTGAGGTACCGCTGCCAGGCACCGGCTCGGAGGCATCGGCTCCCAGGGCGACGATCCGGTTGTCCGCGTCGACATGCACGACCTTCGGGCGCAGCGCACGGGCCTCCGCGTCGTCCACCTGGGCATAGCTGATCAGGATGACCAGATCCCCGGGGTGCACCAGATGCGCCGCCGCCCCGTTGATGCCGATGACACCCGAGCCCCGCTCGCCCTCGATGACATACGTCTCCAGGCGCGCCCCGTTGTCGATGTCGACGATATGAACCAGCTCGCCGGGCAGCAGGTCGGCGGCCTCCATCAGGGCGGCGTCGATGGTGACCGACCCCACGTAATGCAGATCGGCCTCGGTCACCGTGGCCCGATGGATCTTGGACTTGAACATGGTGCGCAGCACAGCGTCACACTCCTGCCAGAAAGAGGGTCGCGCCCTCAGCGAGGTGCGCGCCGACCACGCCATGCTACGCGGCGACGCCCTGGGCCTGCCGCTGCGCGCCCGGGTACGTCCCCTGGCGGGCCTGACCGCCACTCCCCGCCAGGCCCACCAGGCCCACCAGGGGGCACAGCGGCACAGTGCACCCCGCGGGACCGGCGAGACTCGTCGTCCGGATGGCAGGGCGGTGACGTCACCGAGGCACCGCGCCCACGCTCCGTACCGGACCCGTTACAGCGACGCGAGGTCGTCGGCCAGGTCGGCGAGGCCGAGGGAGCCCTGGGTGAGCGCCTCCATGTGCCAGGCCCGCAGATCGAAGCCGGGGCCGAGACGGCGGCGGGCGGCGTCGCGGCCCTGGAGCCAGGCGCGCTCGCCCAGCTTGTAGCCGATGGCCTGGCCGGGCCGGCCGAGGTAGCGGTCGATCTCGCTGGTGCGGCGGGTGGCGTCGCTGCCGTGGTGGGCGGCCATGAACGCGGTGGCGAGGTCCGGGGTCCAGCGTTCGTTCTGCCTGCATCTCGGCGACCGCGCGGTGGAACTCCTCCCAGGCCCACGCGTACGCCTCGGCCGGCTCCAGACCGGCGCCGGTGGCCCAGCGGGCCGAACGCAGGTAGCGCTCGCGGCCGACGGCGTCCGGGGTGCCGTCCGCGGCGGGCAGGTAGGTGCCGCGCAGCCAGTCACGGAAGCCGGCCACCGCGGTCGTCGCCCGCTCGGCCGCGGTGTCCAGCTCGGGCCTGAGCCGATCCGGACCGGCGGCCACGAACGCGCGCAGGTCGCCGCCCTCGATCCCCTGACCTCGACCCGGCTCGGCCTGCACCCCGAGGACACGCTTTGGTGATCAAGCCAGTTAAGACGACCTACAAAGCCAGCCGGGTGGTCCTGGAAAGGCCAGCGTCACCCCGCAGACATTACTTACCGAGCGACCGTGGAGATGGTCCCGATCCCGCCAGCCCGTTTGTTCGCCGCGTCGGCTTCCTGATAGGTGAAGTAGTCGCGGACCGTACCATCCGGGAGGTGGAGTCGGTAGATAGCGGGCTGCGGTGTCGTCCCGCCGCAATTGCATGCCATGATCGCGATCCTTTCCGTAGCTTCGTCGAAGTATTGGTTCGCTGGTGCTGCATGGTTCTGTCATTCCGGGGGTGCGTTCCGGTGAGTGACCCAAGCTCCGCACTTGCTCGTGCGCACCGCTCTGCCTGTCAGCGTTCAATCAAGCCAGCGTGAAGCGACTCCTGCGGCATAGGAGAGACACAAGGCGGTCGTTGTGAGGTGGAACCATGAAGAGTCTTCCCACCATTGGGCGCACGCGGCTACCGAGGCCCCGACCCAAGTACTGGTGCACCAGCAGCAGTTGACCAGGTAGGTGACCTTGGATTCGTCACCGAAGCGGCCCGCCATCCATATCCTGAAGCCAGCTGCGAGTTTGTCCTTGGTGATGAAACGAGTAATGCGGCAGGTGGCACCCAGGGAAAGCAGAAATCCTGCGAGATTCACGGTCCTCCCGTCCTTTCGGCGCAGCCGGTCCCGACGTAGGCGCGAACCGTCCTACCGAGGCGTCTCGCCCCTACGCGGGTCCGTGTCCGTCAGGTACGGGGCTCTGAAGTCAGCGCCGTCGTAGGCATCTGGGGTTGAGGGTGTGCCGCTCCTTCCGGCCCGGAGCCGGGGTCGGGAGGGAGCGGACGCGGGCAGCGCGGGCAGCGCGGGCAGGTTCAACGAGCCCTAGGAGGGGCTGGTCCTCGCCTGCCTTGACACAAGACGAGTGGGGCCACCCGTGGTTCCGCCGTGGCGCCACACGGAACCCGAACTCAAGGCTCCCTCATCCCGAAAAGGGCACACCCTCGGGCGCACACACGCACGCTCGCATGCCACAGGCTGCCCAGCTCCGGAGAGGGATGGGCAGCCCACCGGTTTCACCTCCAGTAACCCACCGGAGTGACAATGCCCGCAACGAGCTTGACGGCAATTCATCCAAATGGCCGAGCGGATCAGCGCATCGCGACTTTCCGCCCCACCTGGGCCGAGGGCGCTGTCCAATCTCACGCGAAAGGCGAGACGGATCCTGACCTTGAGCACGAGTCCAGCGGCGTCCCCGCAGGATGCTGAACGCCGCAATGCGTACCTACTGCCGACTGCTGGCCACCAACCCCGGCCGGTCCGGGCGCCGGTGGTCGAGTCGGTCGCCTGCTGGCGATCCGCAAGGTACGGGGCTTGGCCACCGCCGTTGAGGAGGGCCGGGACCTGTCCTCGATGAGCGGCATCCCGGCCGACAGCGCCTACCGTCTGCTGCCGGCCTGACGGCGCGGCCTCACTTCAGGTGCCGGCCGAAGAACCGGTCCCCGTCGTCCACCTCGAACCACGGCGTACCGGCGTGCCCGCCCAGATTGGCGTGCAGCGTCTTCTCCTTGGAGCCGAAGGTGTCGAACAGGTCCAGTGCCCGTTGCCGCGGGTTCCCTTCGTCGTCCCACTGCGGCAGGAACAGCAGCGGAATGGTGACCTGCCGGGCCTCCTCGCGCTGGGCGCGGGGCACATAACCCCCGGCGAAGAATCCGGCGGCCGCGATGCGCGGTTCGACCACCGCCAGCCGGATGCCGATCGCGGTCATCCCCGAGTAGCCGACCGGGCCGCCGATCTCGGGCAGCGAAAGGAGGGCGTCCAGGGTGGTCTGCCATTCCGGGGCCGCCTTTTCGACCAGCGGGACGATGAAGGACTCGAAGATTTCGTCGACCGGCTCGCCGGCCGCCATCGCCCGGTGGAGGTCGGCGCGAGCCTGCTCATCGACGGCGGAACGGGGCCGGTCACCGTGCCCGGGGTGGTCGATGGCGGCAACCGCGTAGCCGTAAGCCGCGGAGTGCCGGGCCCGGGCCACCAGCCGCGGTTCCCGCTTGTGCAGGCCGCCGTTGTGGCCGATCAGGATCAGCGGGGCCGGTGCGGAGCCGGACGTCCACAGGGTGCCGGGGATCTCGCCGAGGGTGAATTCGCGCTCGAGGATGCCGTCGTCGAGGCGCTGTTCAGCAGTGAATTGCATGGTCGTGCCTTTCGGGAGTGCTCTTGAACGGCGCTCCCGGACGACCTATCGCCCGACCGTGACCCCGGAGGGGAGCACCCATGTGGATACTGCGTTCACGGGTACCACCTCCTCGTTCTCTCGCACGGCCGCCGGGAGAGTAGCAGTGGCCGCCGTGGTACGCCAACGGGTTTTGACGTTCGGGCCAGCTCGCGCATTGCGACACGGCGTCAAGGCGTGACGACGTCAAGGGGTCAAGGCACGGATATCGGCTGATCCGGGCCGTACTTGAGGAACCTCTCCCCCGGCAAGCAGCACGGCTCCGGTCTGGGGCCCGCGTGTTCGCGTCGAGGGCGGCGGCCGTGGCCCGGGATCCGGGCGCCGGTTCAGTGTTCGTCGGCCGGTTCCCGTTGAGTGCGGGCGCCGAGGGTTCCGGCGATGTGGTCCGCCAGGCGTTTGCGCAGTTCCTCGCGTGGCACCCCCTTCTCGCCGGCCAGGTATTCGACGAGGTCGGCTCGGGTGGCGGCGAGGAGAGCGTGGGCGGTGAAGTCGGCGGAGTCGGCGGAGTCGATGGCGGCCGGTGCCGGGAGCTGCTTCAGCAGGTCCCGGAGCAGGGTGTGCCAACGCTCGTAGTGAGCTGTCCGGTAGGGGCTGTCCGCGCCGGTTGCCTCCAGGGCCAGCGCGAGGTGGCGGTTGTCGAGCTTGAAGCACAGGACGGCATCGAGGAGGGCCGGTACGCGCTGAAGGGGTGGCGTGGCGGGTCCCAGCGGCGGCGGGCCCGCTTCGACGGCGCTTCTGAGGGGTTCGAGTCGCGCCTCGTACAGGGCGCGGATCAGCGCGGTGCGGTCGCCGAAGGCGCGGAAGAGGGTCCCCTTGCCGACGCCGGCCGCTGCCGCGATGTCGGCCATGGTGACGTCTTCGGGGCTCCGGCACTGGGTGAAGAGGGTGTCGGCGGCCGCGAAGACGGCTGCGCGGTTGCGGGCCGCGTCCTTGCGTGGCTTGCGTTCAGGCACGGGGCACCTCCGGTTGCGATACGGACCGGCGGTCCGTATCGTTCGCAGGGAGAAACGGACCGCTGGTCCGTATCGTACGGGATGGAGAACCCCATGGTCGCCACCACCTCACCGGCGGATCTGTACCGCCACAGCCTGCGCCTGCTGCTGGACAAGGACATTCCCGCCTGGGTCGACTTGTGGGCCGAGCGCGGCGTGATGGAGTTCCCCTTCGCTCCCCCGGGCTGGCCTCAGAGACTGGAGGGCCGTGCCGCCATCGCCGCGTACATGCGCGACTACCCCGACCACATCGAGCTGCACGACTTCCCCGACGTACGGATCCACCGGACGACCGACACCGGGACCGTTGTGGTCGAGATGCGCGGCGTGGGCCGCGTGGTCGAAACGGGCGGCCCCTTCGACATGACCTATATCGCCGTGGTGACCGTCCAGGACGGGCGCTTCACCTCCTACCGGGACTACTGGAACCCCCTGGCCGTCCAGGCGTCCGGCCTGAACTTCGCCGGGAGCAGCGCCCGATGACCGCCACCGGCACCACCTTGGTCATCGGAGCCACGGGCACCACGGGCAGCCGTACCACCGCGCAGCTGATCGCCGCCGGCCACCGGGTCAAGGCCGCCAGCCGTCGCGCCACCACGCTCCCGGGCGCGGAGGCGGTCCGCTTCGACTGGTACGACCCGGCCACCTTCGGCGACGCCCTCACCGGAACCGACCGCGTCTATCTCGTTCCGCCCGTGGGCGACCCGGACCCGGCCGCCGTCATGCTGCCCTTCCTCCAACAGGCCCGTACCGCCGGCGTACGCCGTGCCGTACTCCTCAGCGCCTCGGCCATCCCCGCTGGCGGGCCGGCGGTGGGGGCGGTGCACCAGGCCCTGCCCGGCCTGTTCGACGAGTGGGCGGTGCTGCGGCCCTCGTGGTTCATGCAGAACTTCACCGGCACGCACGCCCATGCCGACAGCATCCGCGAGCACGGCGTCATCCTGACCGCCGCCGGGACCGGCCGGGTCGGATTCGTCGACGCCGACGACATCGCCGCCGTCGCCGTACATGCCCTGACCGACGACCCGCCGCCCAACACCGACCTGATCCTCACGGGGCCGGAGGCCCTGAGCCACGACGACATCGCCGCGATCATCACCCAGGCCACCGGCCGCCCCGTGGCCCACCGCCACCTGACCTACGACGAGCTGCGTAACCGGCTGGCCGCGGTGATGCCACCGGGATTCGCCACCATGCTGGCCGACATGGACCACGCCATCGCCGGAGGAGCCGAGGACCGCATCACCGATTCCGTGCAGCGCGTCACCGGGCGCCCACCGCATGGCTTCCGGGCGGTCGCCGTACGGGAGTTGTCTCTCCCGGGAGGTCGGGCCCGGTAGCGATGAGACGTCGAGCTCTCGATCGTTGATCCGATCGTTGATCACGGTCGCGTGATGGGAAAGGGGGGTGCATCTCGTGGAGCGATCATCAACGATCGGAGGGTTTCAGGTATGTCGGCGAGGGCGTCCAGGACGGCCAGTTCGTCCTCGGAGAGGCGTAGGGAGCCGGCCGCCACGTTCTGGGCGAGATGGGCGAGGTCGCCGGTGCCGGGAATGGCCAGGACGTGAGGGCCGCGGTGCAGCGTCCACGCCAGCCGGATCTGGGCTGTGCTCACTCCGCGGAGGCGGGCGATGGCGTGCACCCTGCTGTCGTCGTCGGCAGGGGCGCCGGCCGTGCGTCCGCTGCCGGCGATCGAGTAGAACGGCACGAACGCGACGCGTTGTTCACCGCAAACGCGCAGGAACTCCTCCTGTTCGGGTGAGGCGCCGATGCCGTACATGTTCTGGACGCAGACCACCGGTGCGATGGCCTGGGCCTCGGCGAGGTGGTGGGGGTGGACGTTGGACAGGCCCAGATGGCGGATGAGTCCGGCGTCGCGCAGTTCGGCGAGCGCACCGAAGCGGTCGGCGAGGGAATCGGTGCCGACGATGCGCAGGTTCACCACGTCGAGGTGGTCGCGTCCGAGCTGGCGCAGGTTCTCCTCGACCTGGCCGCGAAGTTGCTGCGGGGTGGCGTGCGGCAGCCAGTTGCCTGAGGGATCGCGGCCGGGACCGACCTTGGTGGCGATGACGAGGTCGTCCGGGTAGGGCGCGAGGGCGCGGTTGATCAGCTCGTTGGCGGAGCGCAGCGGCGAGAAGTAGAACGCGGCGGTGTCGATGTGGTTCACGCCGAGCTCGAGCGCCCGGCGCAGCACCTTGATCGCCTGGTCACGGTCGCGCGGGACGGCGTCGGGCGCGAGCGCCTCGCCGTGCTGGGGCAGGCGCATCGTGCCGAAGCCGATCCGGTTGACCGTGCGGTCGCCGAGCTTCCAGGTGCCCGATGCCGCGGCGGTGATCTTCTGTGAGGTCATGGCGGGATGATCGGCGCACGGTAGCCTGGCGGGCCATTGATTAAGGCATGCCTGAATCTGTTGAGGGGTGGTTGTGGTGGCAGAGCTGGAGTTCTCGGCGAACGATCTCGCCAAGGTGCGGTTCGCCATCTCGCCGATGTGGGAGGTCGCGCCCAGCTTCCGGCTGCTGACGTCGAACTCGGCGCATCCGGTCCACCGGTCCTGGGTCGAGCAAGTGCGGCCACGCGTGCTGGCCGCGGGCCTGGACCGCGGATGGCTTGCCGAGCTGATCGGGCCCGCCGGCTACGTGCCCGACTTCCTCAACCCGGCCCCCGCCGGACCGGCCCCCACACCGGCGGCAGAGTGGGATGCGATCCGGGCCTCGCCCACCGACCGGGTACGTCAGGACCTCGATCACCTCGCCCGCCACCAAGGACATCTCGGCCCCCGGCTGCGGGCGCTGCACGCCGACCCGCCCTCCCGCCTGACCAAGGTCGCCCAAGAAATCGAAAACTACTGGGAGTTGGCGCTCGCCCCTTACTGGGCACGGATCAGGGCCCTACTGGAGGCCGACATCTTCCACCGGGCCCGAACGGTCGCCGAGCACGGCGCGGGCCACCTCTTCAACGACCTGCACGCCTCGGTGAGCTGGGACGACAACACGCTCAGACTGGTCCGCCGGAAACGGGACATGCCCCGCCAATCCGCAGGCGCGGGACTGCTGCTGATCCCGTCCGCGTTCACCGGCCCCGGTCTGCGCACCCGGGTACGACCGCCGGACCCGCCGCAACTCACCTATCCGGCACGGGGTGTCGGCACACTATGGGAGACGCGGCCTGCCGGCGGTGCCTGTGCCCTCGCCCCCGTCCTCGGCCGCTCACGCACTCTGCTGCTGAACGAACTGGAGACCCCGGCCTCCACCACCGAACTGGCCCACCGAACCGGGCTGTCGCCAGCCGGGGTGTCCCAATACCTCACGGCACTGCGCAACGCGGGTCTGGTCAGCGCCCATCGCGCCGGCCGTTCCGTCCTCTACGCCCGCACCACTGCCGCCGAAACCCTCCTCAAAGCCGCCTCCTGAACCCCACGACCGGTCTCCCGGCCCAGCCCGCTCCCGGGCAATGGGATGCCGCACCATGTGCCGATCACTTCTCGGTGGCTGGTGTGAGGCGTGCGGTGATCAGCGGCGCGAGGGGATGGCCGAGGAGGGTGGCGGCGGTGATCGCGCCCAGGGTGATGCCCCAGGCGACGGGCCCGAGGGGGGTGCAGCCGAAGAACTGGCTGATCACGGGGATCTGGATGATGGCGGCGAGGACGGCTGCGGAGCCGAGGCCGGCCACCAGAACGTTGCGGTCGGTGCCTCCGGTGGTGAGGGTCTGGGCGAGTTGGGTGCCGACGACGGCGGCGAGGGCGACCGTGGACGCGCGGCGGCCGCGGCCCGTGAGGCGGGCCGCGGTCCAGGCCAGACCGGCGCCGAGGGCGGTGATGAAGCCGCGTAGCAGCATCTCCTGGGTGAGGGCGGTGCCCAGTGAGCGGTGCGGGCCCTCGGCGAGGAGGCGCTCGCCGGTCTGGCCGGACGGTTCGCGTACCGCGATGGCGAGGGAGGGGGCGAGGTCGGTGAGGAGGTTCACGAGCATGATCTGACGTGCGTTCAGCGGAGTGGTGCCGGTGAGAGCGGCGGTGAGGACGCTGAAGGTGACCTCGCCGAGGTTGCCGCCGATGAGGATCGCGAGTGCCGCGCGGACGGTGGTCCACATGGCGCGGCCTTCCATGAGGGCGGAGACGATGGTCTCCAGCCGGTCGTCGGTGACGACCAGGTCCGCGGCCGCGGTCGCGGCCGGAGTGCCGCGGCGCCCGAGTGCGATACCGACATCGGCGAGTCGGATGGCGGGAGCATCGTTGGCTCCGTCGCCGGTCATGGCCACGACGCGGCCGATGCGCCGGTAGGCCTGGACGATCCTGACCTTGTGACTGGGGTTGCAGCGGGCGATGACGTCGACGGTGGGCAGCAGTTCGTCCAAGGCATCGTCGTCAAGTTCGTCGATCTCCGGTCCGGTGCACACCTTGGGCTCCGCGAAGTCCCCGCTGAGGGTCGAGGCGATGGCGTCCGCGGTGGCCGGGTGGTCGCCGGTGAGCATGACGGTGTGCACGCCGGCCTCGCGCAGACGTGCCGTCGCGGGCGCGGCGCTGTCACGTACCGGGTCGCCGAGTGTGAGGAAGCCGAGGAAGACCAGGTCCTGAACGCCCTCGTCGGTGAGGTCCTCAGCGGCCTTCATACGGCGTTCGGCCACGGCCAGCACCCTTCGCCCCGCTGCGGCGAGTTCCTCGGCCGCTTCGGCGAGGGCCTGCCTGGCCGAGTCGTCGAGGGCCACCTCGCCCTCCGGCCGGTGCCGGCGGGTGCATCGGCTGACGACGTGTTCCGGCGCTCCCTTGACGCTGAGCAGGACGCCGCCGCCGATGTGGCCGACGGTGGCGTGGTACGCCCTGGCCGGCTCGAAGGGAAGGGAGTCCGTGAGCCGCCAACGGGGCGCACCGGTGCGGGGGGTGATCTTCGTTCCGCGGGCGCCGTCGACGATCGCCCGGTCGGTCTGGTGCGCCATCGGTTCGGACTGGCGCGCAGGCGGCGTGGCGCGCAGTGCGGCGGCGAGGATTTCCTTGCGGGACTGGTCGAGCCGGTCGAGGGCGGCGGTGCTCTCGCCGTCGCTCACGCCGGTGAGCTCCAGGGTGCCTTCGGTGAGGGTGCCTGTCTTGTCGAAGCAGAGGACGTCGGCGCGGCCGAGCGCCTCGATGGTGCGGGGGTTGCGTACGAGGGCGCCGCGGTCGGCCAGGCGGCGTGCGGCCGCGAGTTGGGCAGCGTTGACAAGGAAGGGCAGGCCTTCGGGCACGGAGGCGACGGCCAGGTTGACGGCCGAGGCCAGATTGTCGGTCAAGGGGCGGCCGTGGAGGAGCCCGGAGAGGGCGACTGCGACGGCGGACCCCAGGGCGATGGGCATGCTGGCTCGGGTGAGCGAGGAGAGCCGGGCCTCCACGCCGGTTTCCGGTGTGGCCTGGCGGGCGGTGGCGAGGCTGCGTCCGGCTTCCGTGGCCGAGCCGGTGGCCACGACGACGGCCAGCGCCCGTCCCGCGGAGATGGTGGTGCCCTCGTAGAGCATGGAGCGGCGTCCGGTGATGTCCGGGGCGACCACCGGTGCGGGGTCCTTGCTCGCGGCCAGGGATTCCCCGGTGAGGGAGGATTCATCGACCTCAAGGCCTTCCGCCTCAAGAAGACGGCAGTCCGCGGGCACGACATCCTCGGGCCCCAGAGAGATGACATCGCCGGGGACCAGATCGCCCGAGGTGACCAGATGCTCCCGCCCGTCGCGTCGCGCACAGGCGCCGATGGCCGACTGGGCGAAGAGTTCAGCGAGCGCGCGATCGGTCCGCACCCGCTGGAAGCCGCCGACAAGCGCAGAAACGGCGGTGATGGCGGCAACCAGACCGGCGTCGGTCCGGGATCCCACCGCCGCGGCGAGAGCGGCGCCGGCGGCGAGGATCGGGGTCAGCGGATTGGAGAGCTCTTCGATGAAGGCGTACGGCAGGGTCAGCTTCGTCGGCTTCCCCGCGTGCGCCTCGGCACCGCGTGCGGTCGCTTCCTGCGCGGAAAGGCCCTCGGGGCGGGTGCGCAGCCGTTCCATGACGCGGTCGACGGGCATGAGGTGCCAGGGGACCTGGGTCACCGGCGGCGTGAGGGGGCGGCTCAGCAGCTGCCGGGCGCGCCAGGTGCCGATGCAGAAGGCCACGGCGCCGGCAGTGTTGCTCACCGCGAGCACCCGCGCGGTCGCTCGTCCGGCCGGTCCCTGCAGGGCGGCGACGGCGCCGACGCCGCTGCCGCCCGCGGCCAGGTAGTGGCTGTCGCGGTCCACGACCGCAGCCACCCCCACCGCGTCGACGATCAGGCCCGCTGCCTCAAGATCCGCACCCACCAGAACGTGGGCGCCCCAGGGGGTGTGACCGTCCTCGCGGTGCACACCGATCGCGCAGTCCGCCGCGGCCAGCGCGCGGCGATCGGCGGAGATCAGCAGGACGACCGCGCCGTCGGCCTGGAGGTCGCGCACCGAGACCGCCAGGCGATCGCCCGCGGGCACCACGGCATCGGCGAACGGGAAGCCGGGGGCTGCCCGGTCGGACGCCACCACGACCCGTGCGCCGGCCCGTCGTGCTGCCGCGGCGACGGCCTCGGCTCCGGGGGCCGTCTGAGTGCCCAGCCCCGCCACCGCCTGGAGCCGCCGGCCCCGGGCCAGCCCGAGGGTCTTCTCGCTACCGCGCCGTCGCAGACGTTCGGCCCCCTGCCGAGCGGTCGGCCCGGCCACTTCCAGTTCGTCCAGCGGCCCCAGCACCCAGTCGCCCGCGCGGCTGACGGCCAGCGGCGCATCGGGGTCGAAGAGCGAGAACAGCCGCTCGGAGACCTGCTCCGCATCGGCGCCCGCCATCAGCTCCAGGTCCACCGGCTCGTACCGGTCCCCCCGAAGAGCCTCTTCCTCCAGGAGGATCGTGTTCACCTGCCCCAGGCGCCGCAGCGCGGTACGGTCCATCGTCACGACGCCGCGCAGCGCCAGATACCGCCCCAGAGACGTGGCGAAGCCCTCACGTCCTGCGCCGGGTGCCTTCGGCACCGAGGCCACGGCGACCGCGATCGCCTTGCGGAAGCCGGCGAACGGCAAGACGGCCATCCCGGCGGCGATGCCCGCCAGCATCGACCGCTCGGCATACCGGTCGGCACCGTCCTGCGGTGGCGTACCCGCCCGCCCGGTCGGGACCGCGTCAGCAGCGGCTTCTTCCGGTCCGCGGACGAGTCCGGCCTCGCGCTCGCGCCAGGCGGTGCGTTCGACGCTCGCCTCCCGCCACACCGCCACCCGCTGCAGCACGTCCAGGGCGAGCCCGCCGCCCCCCGTGGCCACGCCCTGCAACAATGCGCCGATCACCGGAAGCAGCGAGTCGGCCTGCTCACCGGGGCTGATGTCCTCGACCAGGTGACGAAGTCGCGGATGGTAGCGAACGGCATCGATGCCACCGGCGATCTCCGGCGGCAGGCCGATCCACGGAGCGAGCCGCCGGAAGGTCACCAGGGCCAATCCGAGCGTGTCCGCCACCAGAGCCGGCACCGCCGGGAAAGGCGGGCCCTCGGCCGGGTGATGCGGCTCCGGCTGCCACTCGTCGTACGCCTCGGCATCCGCGGCATGGTCGCCTTCGGCCTGCTCCACCAGCGCGACCAGCTCACTCGCGCGGGGAGCAGGCGAATCGACCTCGATGATGACCCGTTCCATGGGCGCGTTCACCCGCGCCCACACCACCCCCGGATGGTGCTCCACGGCCCGCTCCACACGGCGGGCAACGGCGTCGCCTCCCGGGCCGTGGACACCGAAGACCGCGACGTAACAACGCCCGGACGACCACGACACCTCACGCTCAGGCCCTTGCAGAAGGCCTTCCGCCAGCCCCCAGGCGGCCCGGGTACCGGATGCCGCCTGGGAAGCGACGGTGGAGACGATGGAACGCAGCATCGGCGGCACACCGAGCGCCAAGGCAAGCGGCATGAAGCGTGCCTCCTCGCGTCGGAGCGGCCGGTGCGGATGAACCTTCAGAGGCAGTCTCACCGAAGCTCTTCAAAGGGGCGAGACGGGGTAGACCTACCGATAAGGGGCTCGCACGTTCATGAGCGAACAGACGAGGCGATACCCATGACCTCCCATCCCCGAACGACCTCCCCGCCCAGCGCCGAAACCGACACCCCAGGCGAGGGCGCTCCCGGGCCCGCTACCAAGGCCACCCCCTCGTCGGGAGACCGGCGTACGGTCACCCTGACCATGCCCTCGCCCCGCCGGATGGCAAGCGGCGCCCTAGACGCCGCCATGCTGCCGGTCGCCGTCGCCCGGCAGATCCTGCCCGCCAAGAAGGGCCTCCCGATCTACCTGGGACTCGGCGTCCTCGGTGCCGTAGACGTACTGGAATGGCCCGTCGCCATCGGCATAGGGGTCGGCTATGCCGTCCTGCGCCGCGGCGAAGGCGTGCTCGCCGCCCCACCGGCCACCGGCGGAGGCGAACCGTCCGGCACCCCGACTGCCGGGGCCGAGGAGGAGAAGTCCACCGAGACGACCGCACGCGAGATCATGACTCCGGATCCCGCATGCATCGGAACCGATGAGACGGCCCTCGACGCGACGAAGAAGATGACCGAACTCGGCGTCGGGGCCCTGCCCATCTGCGGCACCCACCACAAGCTCAAGGGCATGCTCACCGACCGCGACATCGTCGTGAAGGTCATCGGCGCGGGCAAGGACCCCGCCCAGGTGAAGGCCGGTGACCTCGCCCAGGGGGAGGCGGTGACCATCGGTGCCGACGACGAAGCCGAGAGCATCCTGCGGACCATGAGCCGGCACAAGGTACGCCGCCTGCCGGTCATCGACGGTCACACGCTGGTCGGCATCGTCACGCAGGCCGACGTCGCCCGCGCACTGCCCGACCCCGACGTCGGCGACCTGCTCGAAGCCATCTCCGCCTGAGACCCGTCGTCGGTGGGCACTGCGGGCCGTCCGGCAGCTACCTGTCATCAACCGAGGGCGTGGGCCGTCAAGGTCCAGGCCCTCCCATGCGCGACGCCGCCGGGTCGATATCAGTCGTCGATTGCTTGGTAGAGCGTGGTCCAGAAGTCGTGCATCAGCTGCACCGAATGCGGGACGGACGCCCCGACCTGGGTGAGCAGGATGCCGGTGAGCCGGTTGGCGGGGTCGGCGTAGGTCGAGGTGCCGCTTCCGCCGTCCCAGCCGAACTGGCCGATGGGCGCGTAGTCGCCGCGGTAGGTGCGCACCGCCATCCCCAACCCCCAGCCGCCGTGCTGCCCTTGGCCGAAGGAGATGTGGACGTTGTCGCGGGCCAGGGCCGTGCGGGCGGCGTTCTGCTCGGGCGTGAGGCGGTTGGTGGTCATCAGCTGGACGGCGGCCCGGGACAGGATGCGTTCGCCCCGGTGCATCCCGCCGTTGAGCAGCATCCGGAAGTAGGCGTGGTAGTCGTCGGCGGTGGAGACCAGCCCACCGCCGCCGCCCGCAAACGCCGGAGGCGCGCTCCACCGGCCTCCCTCCGCCTCGTCCCACACGGTGAACTCCCCGGTCTCCGGGTCGGGGGCGTAGAGGGTCGGCATCCGGTCGATCTTGTCGGCGGGCACGTGGAAACCGGTGTCCTTCATGCCCAGCGGCTCGAAGATGCGCTCCCGCAGGAAGGTCTCGAACGACTGGCCCGTGACCCTGGCGACGAGCACGCCGACCAGATCGCTGCTGATCTGGTACTGCCAGCGCTCGCCGGGCTGGTGCATCAGCGGAAGGGTGCCCAGGCGGCGCATCCACTCGTCCGGCTCGGGCATCGGCGTCGGCAGATTGGGCGTGAGCCCCTGCTCGAAGACCGCGCCCATGATCGGGGTGCCCAGCACCGTCATATCCATGCCGAGCCCGAACGTGGAGGTCAGCACGTCCCGTACGGTGATCGGCCGCCGCGCCGGCACGGTGTCGTCGAGCGGGCCGTCGATCCGCTTCAGCACCTGCCGGTCGGCGAGTTCCGGCAGCCACGTCTCCACCAGGTCGTCGAGGCGCAGCCGACACTCGTCCAGCAGGACCATCGTCGCCGCGATCGAGACCGGCTTGGACGTCGAGGCCATCCGGAAGATGGTGTCCCGGCGCATCGGCGCGCCACCGTCATGGCGCATCGTCCCGACCTCTTCGACGTGCGTCTCACCGCCCCGGCCGATCAGGGCGACGAGCCCGGGAATCTTCCCGGACTCGACATGCCGTGCCAACACCTCGCGCAGCCTGCGCAGTCCTGCTGGGGAGAAGCCGCTCTGCTGGTCGGAAAGGGTGGTGGACATGGTGGTGTGCTCCTTTGACGGAAAAGTTGGAGGGGGGAATGGAGGGCGGGAGCGGGTGGTCAGCAGCCGAGCCGGTCGGCAATCACACCCAGCACTTGCTGCAGATCGCGGGACATGCGGGCGCGCAGGCCGAGCTCGGCGATTCCGTCCCCGAACCCCGGATGGTCGGGCAGGACCCGGTGGACGCGATGGCTCACCCGCGTGCCTGCGGGGCAGGCGGTGACGGCATGCACCCCGGCGTACCAGCTCTGCACCGCCATCCTGCACCCGGCCCGGTCCACCTGGATCTCCACCGGCTCCACCGGCCCGGCGAGCTCGGCGCGGTAGGCGCCGGCGCCGGACCCGGCCACAACGGTCATCGCCCCCCGCCGTGCCGCCGAAGCCCTCGCCAGCACCAGCAGGTTGTCATCGCCGACCCGCCCCTCGGCGACGGCGAGCAGGAGCGCGGCGACCGCTGCGACGGGCGCGGCGAGCGTCCCTTGGACTTCCCACCCGGCGGGCAGCGCGTCCAGTTCGGCGAGAAGGGAAGGCGTCGTGTGCATGGCCAAGAGCCTCGCCGCGGCGTCCGGTCCCGGGCCACTCGTGCCGCACCTTCCGGGACACGGGACATCCCACCGAGCACCGGCTGACCTGCGCTGTCACTCCGGCGGACGACTGGTGCGCGGGTGTCCCGGGACGGGACGGGACACCCACGCAACCCCTGGGACAGGCTCAGGACACCTGGATCAGACCTGAACGCACCGCGGAAATGAGGTAGTTGAGGTCATGCGCGGTGGCGATCTCGAGTGCTTCCTGGAAGTGCTGCGCCGCGGCGGCCCGGTCGCCCGTGGCCAGGCATGCCTCCGCGTACGGGAGGAGGCTCCGCACCATCCGATGTGGTTCACCGGCCCGTTCGAGGATCCGCATGGCCTCGGCGTGCCTGGCCGATGCCGCCTCGGCGCGGCCGAGGTGGCACAGGGCGACGGCGGTGTCCGTGAGACTGGCCGCCTCGAAGA
The DNA here is from genome assembly GCF_043202395.1 of Streptomyces sp. NPDC048197. NCBI lineage: Bacteria > Bacillati > Actinomycetota > Actinomycetes > Kitasatosporales > Streptomycetaceae > Streptomyces > Streptomyces sp. NPDC048197. Next base: position 62,208 of record NZ_JBIDAJ010000014.1, on the reverse strand, counting down.
TCGGATGCCGTGTCGCCCGACTGAGCGCCACCGCCCGCTCAGCGTGATCGAGGGCGCTCTGCGCGTCGCCCAGGCCCAGTGCCGCCCGGCCGAGCACGTCCAGGCACCCGCGCTCCTTCTGCCGGTCCAGCCCGCGCGCGGTCTCGATCACCTCCGAGACGACCTCGCGGGCCTCGTTGTACTTCCCCAACTGCACCAGTGCTTGGCCGAGGCCGGTGCACACACGTACCCGGGCGGCGGCCTCGTGAGCCGGCAGCATCGCGGTCGCCTGGCGCAGGAGCTCGACGGCGCCTTCGGCGTCGGCGGTGTACAGCCGGACCTCCGCCAGCTGTTCCAGGGCGATGGCCTCGCCGACGATGTCGCCCTCCGCAGCCATCAGCACGCGAGCCGCCTCAAGCTCCGGCACTGCCGGCTCCAGCAGTCCCATGCGCATCAGTGCGGCGCCCAGCAAGTACCGGTGCGAGGCGAGCACGCGGCGCTCGCCGAGCCGTTCGGCGGCGGGCATGCTGACTTCGAGCCCGCGGCGCAGTTGCGCCATGCCACCGCGTCGCGCGTGCGCAATCAAGGCGAGCTGTCCCAGCCCGACCGCCGACGCGTCGATGCGCAGCTCCACGGCGAGCAGGAACGTCGCGGTGAGGTTGCCCCACTCGGTTTCCATCCAGTCGACGGCTGTGTCGTGGTCGGCGAGGTCGGGAAGCGCGGGAGGTGACTGCGACACGATGACCGGCAGGGAGATGACGATCTCGACCAGCTTCTTCACGGCCAGCATGCCGCTCAGGTAGTAGTCGCACAGCCGGGCGATCGCCGGCACGGGATCGGCCGCGGCATCCTCGGCACGAGCAGCCTGCCGAAGCAAGTCGTGCATCCGATAACGACCCGCCGCCGGCTCCTGGACCAGATGGACGTCCACCAAGTCCTCCAGCAACGAGCGGGCGTTGGCCAGCGGGACCCCGGCCAGGGCGGCCACGGCGTACGCGTCGATGTCCTCGCCCGGCACCAGCCCCAGCAGCCCGAACATCCGCCGCTGGGCCGGGTCGAGCTGCCGCAGCGACATCTCGAACACGTCCGACACCGCCAACTCCCCCTCGCGCAGCCGCTCCACCAAGGTGTCGAGCGTCCACGCGGGCCGGTGCCGCAGCCGCGCGGCAGCCACCCGGATGGCCAACGGCAGGTTCCCACATCGGCGCAGCACCTCGCCGACGTCACCGGACCGAGCGCCGCCCGCGGATTCGACGAACAGCTCCGCCGCCTCCTGCGTCGGCAGCACGTCCAGCGAGATCGGCTGGACCCCGTCCAACTCCACCATCCGCCGGCGACTGGTGATCACCACGAAGCTCCGGCCGGCGCCAGGCAGCACATCGCGCACATGGTCCGCGTCAGCGGCGTTGTCCAACAGCACGATCGCCCGCCGCGTCGCCAGCTCCGAACGCCACAGCGCGGCCCGCTCGGTGACCGCGTCGGGGATCCTGCCGGGCGGCAACCCGAGCGCGGCCAGCAGCACCCGCAGCGCCTCCGCGGGCTCGACCCGCTCCCGGCCCGGAGTGAACCCGTGCAGGTCCACATAGAGCTGGCCACCGGGGAAGTCGGCGGTCAGCAGATGCGCGGCGTGCACGGCCAACGCGGACTTACCCACCCCGCCCATGCCGTCGATCGCCACCACCGAGGTGTTCCGCGCGGCGCCGAGGAGGGCGTCCAACTCCGCCCGGCGCCCGGTGAAGGCGGTGATGTCGTGCGGCAGGTCATTGCGCACCGACAAAGTGGCAGCCGCGCCCGTCCGGGGCCCGTCCTTGGCCCGTTCCCACACCTCACGCATCGGCCGCGGATCACGACCGGCCGCCTTGCACAGCGCCACCACCGTCGGCCAGGGCGGAACGGCCTGCCCTGAGACGTAGCGCGACAGCGAAGAGCTGCTGACGTGGACCTCGCGGGCGAGCTCGCGCAGACTCCGTCCGGTCACGTCACACAACTGACGTAGCGCCCCTGCCAACTCCTCGTGCACTTTTCCCCCTTGCTCCAGTTTCACGCGCTGATCCTAGAGGGAGCGAAATCGGCCAAAGCCGGCCCAGGACCGTCCTCAGACCCCCTTGCCGGGCGGCCCGCGTGGACATCAGGACCGGAACCGCAACCGGTTATGCCGCGACCACCTGTGCATGCCCCACACCGCCCTCCGCCGCGCTCAGCCAACAGGTGAGGTCGGCGCGGGCGCGGGCCACCCGGGAGCGGACCGTGCCGACAGGGCAGCCCACCACGGCCGCGGCGTCCGCGTACGGGAGTCCGAGCAGCTGGGTGAGGACGAATGCCTCGCGGCGGGTGGCGTCAAGAGCGTCGAGCAGTTCGCGCAGCGCGATGCCCTCGGTGAATCCCGGCAGGCCGCTCGGCTGTGCCCTCTCCGCCACCTCCTGCCAGTCGTCGACGGCGGCGATACGGGGCCGGGTGGCGGCCGAGCGGTAGCGGTCGACGACCACTCGGCGGGCGATCGACAGCAGCCAGGTGCGTGCGCACGAGCGTCCGGCGAATCGCGGCAGGCTGGTCAGTGCCCGGAGAAAGGTCTCCTGGGTGAGGTCGTCGGCGCCGTGCAGATCGTCGCTCCGGTGGGCCACGAACCTCCATACGTCTTTATGGGTGGCGCGTATGAAGCGCTCGACCGCGTCGGATTCTCCACTGCGGGCGGCGAGCGCCCATTCAGTCACCTGGGCGTCGTCTGTCGTGGAGCGCGACGCGCGGGTCGTCTCTTCGAGGGCAGGGGTCATCGCTGGGTGTCCTTAAGAGCCTGCGGGGGTCAGGCCGGGCCATGGCACGGCAGGCCCCCGGCGGTGAGCGGCGTCCCGGACCTACCCGGCCGAAGCGCGGCGGGCGGGCCGGAATGCCGAGGAGGCAAGGAGGAGGCGGCGGAGGAAGACGGATCACGCGGTACGGCGTGCTTTTCGGCAGCCTGGGCGTGGACGCGCCGGTGCTCCGCTCGTCACCGGCTCCGCGGCCCCGGAATTGCGGTCGGAGCACGGCAGCGTGAACCGACGGGAGCGTGGGGCAGAGCAGTGACGGGCTCAGCAGCAGAGCGAGGACTGTGGTGGGCCTCTGCGTGCGACGACGTCGTGCCACAGCACCGCATTCAGCTTCATCAGCGGGGTGGTGATCAACGGGCGTTCAGGCTGCGGGAGTTCGGACCCGCCCTGCGTCGCCACCACCAGTAGCAGTGGCGCGAACAGCAGGCCGGCCAGGCTGCGGGCGAGCCTGAAAGCGGCTGCCTCACCGCGCCACAACCACAGACCGCACACCAGCGCGGCCAGCAGGTGGGCGAGGAACATGCCGAGGCCCCCGGGGCCGGCATGGCCCATGGGATGTGGGGGAGCCATGGGTCCCATGTCCATACCTGGGATGCCGGACATCGACGTCGTGGGTGCCACGCGGAGGGTGGCTGAGGATGCCACTGCCTGCGCCAGACCGAATATCGCGTGCAATCCGAGTTGCGCGGCGACGGTGGCACCTGCGACGACCAGCACTCCACGTTGCTGTCCGGTCAGGCAGTACGCAGCGGAGCCCGTTGCGAGGAAGGCGGCGATGAGTGCCCACCAGGGCAGGGTGCCGGACATCAGCGCGTGCCCCAGGGCCGTCGTCGTCACGCAGACGGCCGCAAAGGTCGCGGCTCGGGCGGTGCGAGCGGGCGGCCCGGTGGTCACGCCGGACATCGTGCCCCCCTCCACGCGGGTCGGCAGGGCGGTACGGGCTGCCGACGGCTCGCTCACATATGCGCCGCATCACATGATGCAGCCGAAACTTACGCCTGCCCAGAGCCGACCAATGGGTAGGTTTTCCGTCTTCGGTGGTGTCGAGAAGCTACAAGCACCGTGATGCCGTGCGGGCGGTTTTCCTCGTCCTCGCCAACTTTCCGGCCTTCCGGGAACCGGGAGCCAGGCTGGACCGACTGACTGTTCCGGGCCCAGTGCCGGGCCGGGGATCATCGGAGGTCAGTGGTGGAAACGCAGTGGTGAAGCAGACGACCCGTCGCGCCGAAGCTCATGTCGCCACACCGGACCGCAGCAACGGCCGGCCCGTTCGCTCGGGTCCGTCCGTGATCGTGCTGCTGACCTGCGCGATGGCCTTCTCGATGATGCAGCTGTTCCTCCTGGGAGCGCTCGGCCCGCGTCTGGTGGGCGAGTTGGGGATCTCCCGGACGGTGCTGGGGCTCACCACGACGGCGGGCTTCGGTATCGCGGCGATGTTGTCGCCGGTGGCGGGGCGCCTGGTGGACCGGGTGGGGCCGCGACGTTGTCTGGTGGCGTTGTTGTTGATGGCCGCGGTCGCGCTGACCCTGATCGGGGCTGCTCCGGGCCCCGCGGGCTTGCTGATCGCGGTGGCCATCGGCGGGCTGCCGCAGGCGCTCGCCAACCCGGCCACGAACAAGATCATTCTTAGCGTGTTTCCGTCCGAACGGCGTGGATCGGTCACCGGGTTCAAGCAGTCCGGGGTCCAAGTAGGGGCCTTTGTGGCAGGGCTGCCGCTCTCGCTGTTGGCGGCGGGCGTGGGCTGGCGCGGGGCGGTTTGGGCGGCGGCGGGGACGGCTGCGGTGGCGGCGGTATGGGCGGCACGTGCACTCCCGGCGGATCCGGCAGCTCCGGCGGCCACCGGTCCGCGCCCCGCGCCGGCGTCGCGCGGGGTGGTGTGGCGGCTGTCCGCGTTCTCGCTGTTGCTGGGCTGCGGCATCGCTTCGGTCAACACCTACCTGGCGCTCTTCGGTACGCAGCGGCTGGGGCTGGCGCCCACCACCGCCGCGGCATTGCTGGCCACATTGGGAGTGGCGGGCATCGGTGGGCGGGTGGCGTGGTCCCGTGCGGCGGGACGTCCGGGCCGGGCCGAAGTCCTTCCCCCGCTGCTGGCCGCCGGGGCGGTGGGCGCGGCACTGCTGCTCGCCGCCTCGCTATCGGTGCACACGGTGGTGTGGCCGACCGCGGTGGCCGTAGGCGTATTCGCCGTATCCGCCAATGCGGTGTCGATGGTGCTGGTGATGCAGCGGGCGGCCCCCGGCACGGCGGGCGCCGACTCGGCACTGGTGTCGGCCGGCTTCTTCGCCGGATTCGCGCTCGGTCCACCGCTGTTCGGTGTGCTCGTATCGGCCACGGATTACGGGCCGGGCTGGCTGCTCGTGGCAGGGGAATTCGCCGGCGCGGCGCTGGTCGCCCTGCCGCGTCTGCTGCGCCGGGGGCAGGGGTGACGGTGGACGGGACGAGGAACACGGTTGGCGGTCAAGGGAGTTGGGCTGCATCGGCGTTGGCCGGGGTCCTGGAGCGGGTCCGCAGGACGGCGGCCGAGGTGGGGCCGCGCTTCCCGCTCTACGCGGATCCCGACACCGGCCGGTGGACCACGACGTCACGCGGCTCCTGGACGGGCGGTTTCTGGGCGGGGCTGCGGTGGCTGCACGCCTTGGCCCACGGCTCCGCGCACGACCGGGCGGAGGCCGCCGCGTGTACCGGGCGCCTGGCCCCCTGGGCCGACCAGGACACCGCGGCCCGGGGGCTGGTGCTGTGGTACGGGACGGCACTGGCGGCCGGGCCCGGGGACGATCGGGCAGCGGCCGCACTGCGTGACCGTGCGGCGCGGGCCTGCCTGGCCGCGTACGAACCGGAGCTGCGGGTGGTTCCTTGGGGCGATGCCTTCGGCGGGCCCCGGCTGCTGGCGAGGGCGGACGGTGTACCGGGGCTGGTGCCGCTGCTGCCGTACGCGTCCGGTGGCGGCGCGGCTGCGGCGCACGGGCATCTGGCATGCCACCTCGAACTGTGTCTTTCCGAGGAACTGCCGCGTCCCGCCTGGGAGGCCCTGCGCGGTGGGGGGTGGACGGGCTGTGCGGAACCCGCGCCGGGCTGGAGTCGTACGGTGGCGTGGCTGTTGCTGGGGGTGGCGGACGGGCTTCACTTCCTCCCCGATGACGAGGCAGCGAGCGGTTCACGGGGTGGCGTTACGGCGATCGTCCTCCGGGAGGCGGCGCGGCGGCTCATGGCCCTGCGGCTCGACGATGCGGCCCCGCTCGTACCGCATGACGGGGACCACACCGGCCCCGTGGACACCTCGGCGGCCGCCATCGAGGCGGTGGCCGCGCTGAAGCTGGCGTTCCTCGCCCGCGCCGAGGGACGGCACAGCGAAGCCGACCGGTTGGCGGACCGGGCCGAGGCGGTGCTCCGTCGGCTGTGTGAGCAACACCTGTCCTCCTCGGGCGGGTTGCTCGACGGCTGCTATGACGCGGCACACGGCATCGCCGTACGCCATGAGCTCGTCTGGGGTGACTTCTTCCTGGCGCTGGGGCTCGCGGTGCTCAGCGGGCTGGTCGGGCCGTTCGCCACCTGACCGGGGCGGGCCCCGCGGACGTCAGTCCCGCAGGACCCGACGCGCGACCGACGAGATGTGCAGCTCGTCCGGGCCGTCCAGGAGCCGGGCCGTGCGGCCGGCCCGGAAGAGGGCGGGCAGGGGCGTGTCGGGCCCGAGCCCGGCCGCACCGTGGACCTGGATCGCCGCGTCGGCGACCTGCTGGAGCATCCGGGCCGCGGCGACCTTGGCCAGTCCCGTCTCCACCCGGGCGTCCTCGCCCGCCTCCAGACGGGCCACCGCCTCGTAGACCAGCGGCCGGGTGCTGCGGATGGCGAGCAGCGCGTCAAAGACCAGCTGCTGGACGAGTTGGCGGTCCGCCAGCGGGCCCGATGACTGGGCGCGCGAGCGGGCTCGGCTGCACATCAGGTCGAAGGCGCGGGTCGCTTGGCCGAGCCAGCGCAGACAGCGCAGGATGCGGCCGAGTCCGATCCGTTCGCCGGCGATCCGCAGCGCGTGCCCCCGCGGCCCCACCAGGTGGTCGGGGCCCACGGCCACGCCGTCCAGTTCGATCTCCCACTGGCCGCCCGCACCGAGCACGGGCAATTCGCGCACCACGCGGAATCCGGGCGCTGTGGTGGGGACGAGCAGGAGCGACAACCCGTCCGCCCCTGGCGCCTCACCGTCCGTACGGGCCATGACGGTCACCAGATCAGCGTCGCCCGCGCCGGTGATGTACCACTTTCTGCCACGTATCCGCCACGTCCCGCCGTCCGCGTCTTCGGCGGCGCGGGTCGCGAGCAGCTTGGGGTCGGTGCCGGGGGTGTCCGGCTCGGTCATCGCGTAGCAGGCGCGTAGTTCCCCGGCCGCGATCCGCGCCAGATACCGCTCCTGGGCCGGTGCGGTGGCGTGCCGGCTGAGCATCAGCACGTCCAGGAGCGATGCCGAGCCGAGCGCGAGCGGGCCGTGGTCGCTCACGCCCTCCGACTCCGCCAGGTGCGCGTAGTACGAGAGCGGCAGCCCCTGGCCGCCGAGCTCGACGGGCAACGGCAGCGCCCACAACCCGGCTTCCTTCACCTCCCGTTGGAGCTCGCGCATCCGTGCTTTCGCCTCGGTCCCGCCCGCGTCGAGCACGGGCTCGCAGGGCACCACCCGCTTCCGTACGAATGCGTCGACCCGAGCGCGCAATGCGGTCACTTCGGGCGGACAGCTGGGCAGTCCACGCACCGCAGAGCGGCCTTCCGGCACGGAATCGATCATGTTCACGGGCTTCCTCCTCAGTCACCGGGAACCCGATGGAGTCGCGGTCCGACTTACTCGCCGTGGAAGTTGGTCGGCGCCGGACGCCTCCCAGTTCCCGCACTTCCGTACAGCCCCGACGGCAGCTCCGGCCGCCACAGGAGAGGAGAGCCATGGGACCCCTCACCGCACTCCATGTCACCCAGCCCCTGGAGGAGGCGACGGTGCACGTCTCGGGTCCTCGCCCGCTCACGGGACCCGCCGCCGGCCACCTCCGCGCGCTCGGCGCGACGGCGGAACGGACGGCCGGACGGAGGGAAGGGCGGGCCGGTCCCGCCCGGTTGTCCCTCACCGTCCCCGGGCTGGGTGCCGTCAGCGCCGAGACCGCATGGGCGGACGTCCTGCCTGATGCGGACGGCGCCGACGACGAGGCGACCGTCCAGGCGGCGACGGGCGTGATGGCCGTGCACGGCAGACGCGAGGGCGCCCCGCGCGCTCTGGCCGTCGACTACGCCGCTACCTGCGCCTCGGTCCTCACCGTGCAGGGCATGCTCGCGGCACTGATCGGCCGGGCGCGTGGCGGCGGCGCCGAGCACGTGGCCACCGGAGCCGACCGGGCCGCGCTGCTCACCGTCTCCCAGTACCTGGCCGCCGCCTGCGCACCCGAGACCGAGGCCGTACCCATGTCGCCCGGAGGCCCGCCGTTCACGGCGTCCGACGGCACCCGGTTCGAGCTGGAGGCGCTGGAGCCTGAGGTATGGGCCGCGTTCTGGCGTGAACTGGGGGCTCCCGCGGAGGCGACACGTTCGGGGTGGCGCCCCTTCCAGTTCCGCTACGCCACCGCCTGCGCGCCGCTACCCGAAGCCCTGCACACCGCCACGCGGGGCGTCCCGTGGGAACGGATCCGGCAGGCCGCCGCCGTCGCGGGGGCCGCGGTGTGCCCGCTCCATGCCATGGCCGCCCCGGCCGGCTCCGCGGCGCCGTGGACCGTGGAGACAGGCAAGCCCTGGACCGCACGGCCACACCTCACGCCCGCTCCGGACGACCCGGCACGCCCCCTCGCCGGCATCACCGTCCTGGAGGCCGGCCGCCGCATCCAGGCCCCGCTCGCCGCCCATCTGCTGGGCCTCCTCGGGGCCGACGTCGTACGGATCGAGCCGCCGGGTGGCGACCCGTTGCGCGGAATGCCGCCGTGCTGCTCGGACATCTCGGCCCGCTGGCTCGCCCTGAACCGGCACAAAAGTGCCGTCGAGATCGACATCAAGTCACCGTCCGGGCAGGCGGAGTTGCGCGACCTGGCCTCCGGCGCCGACGTCTTCCTGCACAACTGGGCTCCGGGCAAGGCCGAGCTGCTCGGCCTCGACGCCGACGCCTTCCAGGCCGCGAACCCCGGGCTGGTCCACGCCTACACCAGCGGCTGGGCGGGCCGGCTGCCCGACGCTCCCATAGGCACCGACTTCATGGTGCAGGCCCGCATGGGCATCGGCGAGGCGGTACGCCCCCTCGACGAGCCATCCGCCCCCTCCCTCATGACCCTCATCGACGTACTCGGCGGCCTGCTCGGCGCCGAGGCGATCCTGGCCGGACTGCTCCTGCGCGAGCGCTCCGGCCACGGCGTACAGGTGGAGTCCTCGCTGCTCGGCGCCGCCGAAACGCTCACCACGGCCGCCGGACACCGGCGACGCCCGGCGGGTTTCCGGCGTCCGCTGCCCACCGCCGACGGATGGCTCGCCCCGACGGACGCATCGGCAGCCGCCGCACGCCAGCAACGGACCTCACTCGCGAAGCTGACGAATCAGCAAGCGCTGGCAGCACTCCGGACACAAGGGCTGGGGGCCACAGCGGTCACCACCGACCTGGCCTCCCTGCCCGCCGACCCACGGCTGGACGGGGCGCTCGGCCGCGACTCCCACGGCTGCGTCGCCGTCCCCTCTCCCTGGAGGTTTTCGTGACGATCCCCCGGTATCACGACCTGGTCCCGGCCTCACTGCGGCGTACCTGGGCCACCGAAGGCCACTACGCCGACCTCGACCTGTACGCGCTCTTCCGGGCGCACCGCTGCGCCGATCCCGGCCGGCCCGCGGTGATCGACGCCGAAGGGACCTTCTCTTACGGCCAGTTGGACCGCCGGGCCCGATGTCTGGCCGCCGGTCTCGCCGAGGCCGGCATACGTCCTGGAGATGTGGTGGGCGTCCAACTCCCCAACGGTCGCGACGCGGTGGCCACCGACCTGGCCCTGGCGGCGCTCGGGGCGGTGGCGCTCCCGTTCCCGGTCGGGCGCGGCGGGCGGGAGGCGCTGTCGCTGCTCGGGCGTTCCGGGGCCCGGGCGGTGATCGCCGTCACCGAGTACCGGGGTGTGCCGCACGCTCGCGAACTGGCCGGGCTCGCGGACGACCTCCCTGACGTGCGGAAGGTGATCGCGGCTGGTCCCGGCCCTGTTCCCACCGGCTGCCTGCCGATGGCCGAACTGCTCGGCGCCGCCACGTCCTCCTCGTTCACCCCGACCCGCCCCGACCCCGATACCGCCGCCCGCATCCTGGTCTCCTCGGGGTCCGAGGCCGACCCGAAAATGGTGGCCTACTCCCACAACGCCCTCGCGGGCGGCCGCGGCAACTCCCTGGCCCCGCTCCTGCCGAACGGTACGCCGCCCCGCTGCCTCTTCCTGGTCCCGCTCGCCTCGGCCTTCGGCAGCAGCGGCACCGCGGTCACCCTCGCCCGGCACGGCGGCACCCTGGTCCTGCTCGACCACTTCACGCCCGACGCCGCACTGACGGCGATCCGCCGCCACCGGCCGACCCACGTCCTGGGCGTGCCGACGATGGTGCGCATGATGCTGGAACGGCTGGACGAAGGCGACCCGCTGAGCGGTATGACCGCCCTCGTCCTGGGCGGCTCGGCGCTCGACGACGCCACCCGCGCGGAAGCCACCCGGGCGTTCGGCTGCACGGTGGTGAACCTCTACGGATCCGCCGACGGGGTCCACTGCCACTGGGGCCTCGCCGACGGCAGCCACCCGGACCACGGCCCCGGGATCGCAGTCGGCCGTCCGGACCCGGCTGTCTGCGAGATCCGTATCGACCCCTCCCACGGCGGCGACCCGACCGCCGGCACCGGCGAAATCATCGCCCGCGGCCCCATGACCCCCCTCTGCTACGTCGGTGCCCCCGAGCTGAACACCCGCTACCGCACGCCCGACGGCTGGGTACGCACCGGCGACCTCGGCACCCTCGACGCCGACGGCACGCTGCGCGTCATCGGCAGGCTCAAGGACATCGTGATCCGCGGCGGAGCCAACATCAGCCCCGCCGAAGTCGAGGGCGAACTGTCCTCGCATCCGGACATACGGGACGTGATGTGCATCGGCGTCCCCGACCCGCTGATGGGCGAACGGCTCGCGGCCTGCGTCGTGCCCAAGGCGGGACGCACGCCCACCCTTGAGAGCCTGTGCGCCCACCTGGACTCCCGCGGTCTGGAGAAGCGGAAGAACCCCGAACGACTGCTGCTGGTGTCGGACGAACTCCCGCTGACCCCGGCCGGCAAGCCCGATCGCGCCGCGCTGCGCCGTCGGCTGGCCGCCGGGCTCGCCGAACCCCAACCCGCCTGACGCGGAAAGGGGGTGGGGCCGCCCACAGCGGCCCCACCCCCACTCCCCCGGTCCGCTCAGGAACCGCCGAACGCCTTCTCCATCTGCTCCGCCGCCTTGCGGTAGACCGCGAGCACATCGAGGTCCGCGCCCGGGTAGTTGACGACGTTGAGCTGCCTGGCCCCGGAGCCGGGCAGCACGGTGCCGCTGGACATGTTCTCGTTGTCGAGGACGAACTTCGGCTTCTTGGCCGCCAGCTTCGACAGCTGGGCAGGGGTGACCTGGTCCGGGCCGTAGGTCCCCGCCAGCTGGGCTCCGGCCAGCTTGGCCGCCCATGTCGTGAACGCCTGCGCCACGACAACCGGCCGCCTGCCACCCGGCCAGGCGGACTTCACCTGCTGGGCAAGCTTCTTCCGCTGGTCAGCGAACTTCGCGTTCCATTTGGCGGCCGCCTGCTCCGTGCCGAACAGCTTGCCCAGCTTGCTGACACCGGCCTCCGTCGCCGCGGGGTCGTTGTCGAGATTCACCTCGACCAGCTTCGCCTTCGAACCGGCCGCTTCCTTGATCCGGCCGGCGAACGGCTCGAAGGACGCGTACAGCACGTAATCCGCGTCCGCGACCTTCGTCAGGTCGGACGGCTTCAGGTCGTAGTCGGGCGCGTGGCGGATCGAGGCCGGGACGATGTACTTCACGTTCTTGGCCCCGGCCGCCTTCGCCAGCGCCGCCTCCCAGGAGGACGTGGCCACGACGACCGGACCGTCCGCCCGGGACGTGCCACCGGAGCCGCCTGAATCACCGGAGCCGCCGCAGGCGGTGAGCAGAAGCAGCCCCGCACTCAGTGCGGTGAGGGAGCGGACGGGGAGGCGGGCAGACGCCATGAGGTGGTTCTCCGTTCGGGTATCAGATGGGCGGCGAGGGCGACCGCGCCCGCCGCGAGGACGAGAATCGGGCCGGGCGGCAGGTCCCAGGCCAGCGAGATCACAAAGCCGACGACGTTGACCACGGCACCGATACCGACCGCCCATACGGTGATCGACACCAGCGAGTGGCCGAGGCGCCGGGCGGCGAGCGCGGGCAGCAGGGTCAGCGCGTCCACCAGCAGCGCACCGGTCAGACGGATGGCACCGGCCACCGCGACCGCGACAATGACCAGCAGCAGCATCGTCAGCCGCTGCACCGCCACGCCCGAGCACCACGCCAACTCCCGGTCGTGCAGCAGCAGCGCCAGGTCCCGGCGCCGCCAGACGAACAACGCCGGCACCGCGACAGCCAGCGCCCCGAGCACCACGAGATCGACCGGCCGCACAGCCAGGATCGATCCCCACAACAGGGCGAAGGCCCCATTGGCATTCACCCCGGACAGCGCCAGCATCAGCAGCGCCGCCGCGATCGCCAGGCTCATCAACAGGCCCATCGCCCCCGAGAGGCCGTCGGCCGTACGGGCCAGCGGCGCCACCCCGGCCCCCGCCAGCGCACAGGCCAGCAGCGCACACAGCACGGGGTCCAGGCCGACAAGCTGGCCCACCGCGATCCCCAGCAGCGCGACATGCATCATGGCGAAACGCACCGGCATGATGTCCAGCCCGACGATCACCACACCGACGACCGGCAGCCCGAGCGCGGCAAGCACCAGCCCGGCCCCCGCCCGCTGCACAGGCACCAGTTGCAGCAGGTCCCCGACCTGCCCCAGCGCACTCACCGGACCTCCCGCAACCGGCCCGCCGCCATCTCCAGAACGCGGTCACATCGCGCGGCCATCGCCCGGTCGTGCGTCACCACCAGCAACGTCACCGGCAGCCCGGTGAGCACCTCCGCGGCCTCCTCCTGGCCGTCGAAATCCAACGCGGCCGTCGGCTCATCGGCGAGCACCACCCCGCTCCCCGCCGCAACACAGCCCACCGCCCGGGCCAGATGCATCCGCTGCAACTGCCCACCCGACAAACTCCCCAACGGCCGCTCCGCCAGGCCCCCCACCCCGAGCCGCTCGGCCGCCTCCGCCGCCTGTTCAGGAGCCCCACTGCTCGCCAACAACTCCCGTGCCAGCAGCGGGAATCGCCCGGCGGCCGGACGCTGCGGAATCCACGCACACGCCCGCCGCCGCCACGCCCACTCCGCTGCGGTACGACCGCCCCGCCCGCCGACCAGGATCTCCCCGGACGTCTGCCGGTGCAGCCCGAGCACCGCCCGCAGCAAGGTCGTCTTCCCCGACCCGTTGGTCCCCGTCAACGCGATCCGCTCACCGGCCGCCACCTCGAGATCAACGCCGCCCACTGCCGCAACCCGCCCATGCCGGCACACCACACCACGCAACCGCATCCCAAGAGCCGTCCCACTGCCCACATCCGAGCGCCCTTTTTGCCTCATGCCGGAATCCACGTCCCAGTAGTCGGGCGCTCCGCCCTTCTGGTTCCCGACCTTCGCCGAAAGGTGCGGCACGTCCCACGCTCGTCGAGGCCCGGTCGGAGCGACACCTCGGTGCTTGGCGCTTGTGCCCCGGCTACTTGAGGAGTTCACCCCAGCTCGTTCGCAGCGTGCGACGCAGTGTGTCGTGGAAGAGCCGGTAGACGGTGACGCCGTCTTCACGGTCGGTGGTCAGGTAGGCGGCCAGACGTGTGGCGAGGAGCCACGCTATGTCGCTGTCACCGAATACCCGGTAGGGGTCGTTCGCCACCGCGTTGGTCACGGCGGGCCAGACCTGCCGCCACGGCAGCCCCCGACCGTATGCGAAAGCCACCGCGCGGAGCAGGTTGACTGCGCGATATCTCTCATCGGGGTCCGGCAGGATGATGCGCATGTCGTCACGGAACACTCCGAGCACGCCTTCGCTCACGGCTGTCAGCCAGCTCTCGTCCTGCGGGTCGACGGTGGCGCGGCGATGGGCCAGGGAGGTGGCAGCGACTCGGGTGATCAGGAAGGACCTTCCCGCGTGCGGTGCCAAGGCGTCGGCGACCGCTGTGGCAGTATCCGGACGCTCGGCGTAAGGGGAGTCCGGGACGTTTTGGAGGAGTTCTGCGGCGTACGCAACCAGGTCCTCCTCCTGCCACCAGGGCTGCTCGTCGACTCGAATGCGGTGTGCAGCCAGTTCCTTCTCTGCCTGGTCGGCCAATTCACGAACCTCCAGGGCCGGGAAGGCGTGCATGCCTGGAGATGTGTGCAGCAACTCGGGCGGGATCGTGTCGGCAGAGAGGCCCCCGAAGCCGCCACTGGAGCGGACGCCTATCAACAGCCGAACCCTGCCGACGGGCTCGTCGAGTCGTGTCAAGACGTTCCAGAGCAGGGCCTGCGGGTCACTCGCCTCGTCGAGCGCGTCGATGACGATGGTCACCGCCTCGTCCCGCCCAGCCAGCCACAACTGCCACGCCTCGATCCAATCCTGCACGCTCGGCACGGGACGCGAGCTGCTGGGCGTCGGAACCTGCAGCGCTCGGCAGATTTGGGCGATCACCTCGACCGGGCTCTTTCCGGTCGCCAGCACTGCGGCATCGACGGTCCCCTGAGGGGGGACGAGGTCGGACGGAATATCGGCGACCTTGTCACGGTACTGCTCAACGAAAACGGGATCGCTCAAGGTCACCAGACGGGCCAGGGCCGCCGATTTGCCGGACCCGGCACTGCCCGTGACAAGGACCACGCCCGGCTCTCCGACAGCAGCGTCGATCAATCTCCGCATCAGCTGGTCCCGGCCGGTGAACAGCCAGCCCGGATCGCCGGCCTCCACCACTCCGCGCGAGCGCGGCCCCCAGTGCGTGAGCACGTCTTGCTGCGGCAGGGCGAGGTCGCGACGTCGAGGGTCCACCGGCGCCGGAGCACGGTAATGCGGGTTCGGCAAGCACGCGTGCTTTCGATTCAGTGGTGAGCCCGGCAGGTGGACCAGCCGCTGGTCTCCCATTCTGGCCTGTATCTCGACGATGAACGTGGCGACATCCAGGAAGGGGTCAACGCCGTACTTCTGGCCGAGATCGGATGCCAACTCCTCGAGAAAGCCGGTGACGGCCTCGGTCAGTGCCCCGGTGACGGCCTGCTGGGACTTGCTGACGCTGGCCAGGACGAGCCAGTTCTCGGGGAGTTCCTCATCGAACCTCCCGGTCTCCACAACGGTATGTCCGGCGTAGCACAGATCGAAGATGAGAAGCAGGTTCTGAATATCCGTCTCAGCCAGCCATCCCGCGAGATCTGCGGTGCGCAGTGCTGTGGATCTGATGCGCTGTGATTCGGTCGTCTGAAGAACCAGCCAATGGTCCCCGTCCTTGATCTTGCCGTGGCCGGTGACATAGACGACTGCGGCATGGTTCTCAGTCCAGCGCTGGTCGGACCGCGGGTTCCGCAGCGCGGAACGGATGTCCTCCTCGCTTGGGTTCTTGGCGAGATGCTGGTACCGGGGTACGAACCGCCTGTCGTCGAGATGGTCCGCGCACAGCCAGTCACGGAGGACAGCCACCTCCTTCTCTACACCGCCGAGTGCCCACCACTCGGGGTCTTCATATGCGGAGGTTGCTATCGCGACAAAGTGACGTCGACGCCCTAGGACATCGCCGGCCGCTGATGTACTCATTGTGGCACCAGTCCCGGGAGGGCGGCGAGAACGGCCGCCCCGGTATCCTGCTTGCTGAGGTAGCGGGCAACGTGATGCGCTTTGTTCTCATTGTCCACGTACTGGTCGGTCACCCCTGACCACCACGGTTTCAGGTCTCCGGCGCAGGCGACCGGGTCCCGCTGGTCCCGGATGTTCGTCCACGCCGCAACATTCGCCGGCAGACCGTCAGCCGCCCCGTAGTCGGAGTCGGGCATCTGGCTACGCACCATGCGCAGAGCGAGGGGCGACCCCAGAGTGAGCAGCATGGCTAGTTGGTGACCGGGGTTTTGACGGACGTATTCGAAGGCCACAACGGATCCCAGCGAGTGTCCGATGAGCACCTGACACTCGGGGGCTATCTTCTCCCGCACCTTGGCGTCCGCCTTTTCCTTGAGGGCGGCGTCCCGGAGGTACCGGCGCACCTGCCGGAGTTCCCCGAGATACAGCACTCCGGCACTGGCTCCGAAGCGTCGGTCCATGACGCGCATCACCGGCAGCAGGGCTCTGGGAATTCCGTCGAAGAGGCCTTTGGCGGCCTTGGCTTCCCTCTCCGCTGCCGCAAGCTCTTCATCGCTGGCCACCTCGGTGACCGCCGCCGTGAGGTCCGCCAGCTCGTCGTCCTCGATTTCGCTCAGCAGGCCGGCCACACCGTCAGCGGCGCCTTTGGTGGTCGACTCCCCGCTCGTGCCCCGCAGAAAAAGATCAGCGTAAAAGGCAATGCCCAGGGGTGGTTCATCCACCTCGCTGCGATGCGCGAACTCCAGACCGTCTCGCAGAGCTGGGATCCATTGGCCTTTCAACTGGTTGGGCCCGAACTGCTGCTGGGCTATTCCGTGCACTCCTACGATGCTCGTCGGCACTGACACGATGTTTCACTCTTCTCCGCTGTACAGGGAGACCACGGCCAGTCCGTCGCCCGCGATGACCGCCACGGGCCGACCGTCGACTTCCGCTATGCGCACGCCCGACACCGGGCTGGGGACTCGCAAGGGCGGCCCGAGAGGGCTGGCGGCTGAGAGGTCCCAGAGCCGGACCGTGGCGTCACGCCCCCCGGTGACGGCGACCGCGCGCCTACCGGGTAGCACGGCGGCGTCCACCGCGCTGATGCCCTCGCTGTGGCCAGTCATGAGGGGTTCGCCGACAGGCTTTCCAGTGGGGAGGCCCCAGAACCGGAGGGCGGAATCGTGACCGCCGGTGACAGCGACAGCGCGCCCGCCGGGCAGCACGACAGTTGTCAGGGCGGTTATGTCACCGTGGGTGAACATTTTGCCCAGGCACTGCCCACTCGGCAGCTCCCAGACTCCGCCGTTCGCCGGGCCGCAGGTGACGGCCACCGTACGGCCGTCGGGCAGCACAGTGGCCGCCACACGGTTGACGCTGCCACCGGGCGGTGCGAAGGGCCCGCTGATGAGCCAGCCCGTGCTCAAGTCCCAGATACACACGCCGGACTGGCCGCCGACGACCGCGACGCTGCTGCCGTCGGGCAACGTCGTGGTCGCGATCGAGTCCACGTCGGCGGCGTCACCGAGGGAGACCGGGAGCATCTCGGCACTGGGCAGTGCCCAGACACGCAGTGTGTCGGTGTACCGCATATCGTCCCAAGCGCTGGTGACGACCACCGCACGACCGTCGGGCAGCACAGCGGTCGCGATCCTCGAACTGGCCGATCCTGTATGCCAGTCAACGACGGGCCGACCCGTCCCAAGCTCCCAGATACGCAGCGTGGCGTCCCAGCCAACTGCCACGACGACGACGCGACCATCGGGCAGCCGCACCGTCCTCATCGCGGCGACCGGGACGCTGCGCTCCGCCGTGATCAACTCAGGAAATTGTGCCGCCGCCAGATCCCAGGTGCGGACCTTTCCGACCTCACCACCTGTAACGGCGACGGTGCGACCGTCGGGCAGTAGCGCAGTCTCCACGGTCACCGCTGCTCCGGCGTGGCTCATGAAGGGGCCGGCCAGGACTCGTCCGCTTTCCAGGTCCCGGAGCGTCAGCCGGTTCCAGGCGGTGGAGACGGCGACCGCACGGCCATCGGGCAACACGGCAGTGGCCACCTGGCTGGCACTCACCTTCTCGCCGGTCGATGTGTCGGCGACGACCTCCCCTGTATCCGGATTCCACACGCGCACCTGTTCCCGACCACTCGTCACCACGACCGTACGACCATCCGGGAGTGTTCCCGCTGCCATACCGTGCACAGGGTCCATGCTGCTGGCGCGGTACTCATTGACCAGCTGTCGTTGCACCAGGTCCCATATGCTCAGGCCGCGCCGCCCACCGCCGACGGCCACAATGCGACCGTCGGGAAGTGTCGCGGTCGTCACCGCGAGGACCTTGCCCAGGCCAGTGGCCAGTGTGTCAGTGAGTCTGCCGGTGCCCATGTCCCAAACCCGCAACACAGCGCCGCGGTGGCTGGTCACGGCGATCGCACTGCCGTCCGGCAGAGTGGCGGTGGCAACCGATACCGCGTTGGCCAGGCCGCGGTGGGGCTCACCCACCGTTCGGCCCGCACTCAGATCCCACATCCGGACCGTACGGTCATCACTCCCGGTGACCGCGACCACCCGCCCATCGCGCAGAGTGGCCGTCGCCACCGCGAGGACAGCGCCGCCGTCCCCCCTCATGCATCTGCCGACCATGTCTCCCGTGTCCAGATCCCACACTCTCACCGCGCCGTCCGCATCACCGGTCACGGCGACGACCTGGCCGTCTAGCAACGTCGCCGTCGCCACTGCATCCACAGAAGCCGTCTGACTTGCCACGACCTCCCCTACGCCGAGCGCCCATCGCGCCCAGCGAGGCAACCAGAACCGCTGCTCGGCGGTGGGCTCCAGCGGAAGCCCTGCACATGCCGCCCAGAAGCCGAGGGCGCTGGCATTCGCCTCAGGTGAGTCCCAACTCCAGGCGTGAGCCACTCGGCGCCACAGTCCCGCCAGGCTCTCGGCCCGGCCCCGCAATCCCGTTTCCTTTTCGGTCCCAGGCGCTGTGTGAGCTCGCAGCCTCCCTGCCTCGGCGTAAGGCAGGAATTCCTCGGACACGAAGCGTTCGTCAAGCACTCCACCGGCCGCAGCATGCTCAACGGCGTGACGTCGCACGTAGGCGGTAGGGGGATAGAAGTTGTCACCGACACGCCGGGCGGCCGTGAGACTCGCAAGCTCCCTCGCGATCCGCGCCTCGACCACACAGGGATCTTCAGCGGTCAGGTACTGCGCCGTCTGCCACTCGCGGATGGTTTCACCATGGAAGGTGCTCATCAGCACCACCGCAAACTGTTTCGCCCTGCCACTCCTCCTTCAACGCTACGTCCGATACGCCTTCGGCTTCAATACGCATGAGCGTCGATGACTGGTGAGCCCCGTTTGCCTTTTCCAGTGGTTGAACCTGGTACATAAAGCGAGTCTCTGGTGGGTGACGGCTCTGCGTGGAGGAGAGACGCTGCGGGGTGGCGCGGTAGGAATCCGGCAAGGGCGGCGCGACCACCAGGTGTCAATCCCCCGCCGGTGGACGTATGCCGACGTCCAGACCCCGGCTAAGAGCGACAAGCAGCCTTCGCTCGCGCTGCGGGGAGCGGCGGGAGTGCAGGGCGATCAGAAGCCTTCAAGATTGCCGTCCTCGTCGAGTAGCCGCTTTTCTTCTTCACGCCATGATTCGAACGTGGCTGGCATTGCGAGTTCGGCCTCAAGCGGTGGATGGATATCACCCCGCACCAGGCGTAGCAGGAACTCAGCCATTCCCATCGCGTATGTGTGGTCCCGGTGACGGCTCCTGGGCCGGAAGATGACCTCCCACCGCTCTGGCTCGCCACAGCATCGCCACAGGAAGTCGTCACCTGCCTCGTTCGACGCCCAGGTCAGCTCCCCGTCCGCGACGCGCGGTTCGGCGCGGAACAGCAGGTGGTCCTCGTACGGAGACCCCTCGAAGTGCGGCGTGGAGATGCCGATCGAGTCACTGATCCGCCCCATTCCATACACCGCAACGAAGTCGCGATAGTCAGCCGGCAGTTCCCATCCGGTGTCGACGCGCAGGGCGTCCCAGTCGACCGGGTCGCCGCCGTCCGGGGGCGGCGGCATGATGTGACTCAGCTCTTCCACAGCCCAGTGCATGGTGTCCTCTTGTCGAGACTGGATCCGTCGGTCATGACGTGGGAACGTCCTCGCCGGTGCGCGAATCCACCACCTTACCCAAGTTGTGCCAGCCTCGTGGTGTGTTCATCAGGTTCACCACTTCACGTGCGGTGGTGCCGATTGGTTTCCCGTCCCGGTCCCAGGATTGAGCGGTCATTATGTAGGCCTCGGGCGTGACGCGATTTCCCGCATACCTGGGGCGTACGGAATACAGAACGGTCTCACCCGCTTTCAATTGATCCTGCACTTGGTTCTCGAATTGGAGCATGTTGTCCATGGCCGGCAGTTCACCCCGCTCCGGGAAGGCGTTGGCGTCCCGGCCGCAGGTCGACAGGTTCCTCAGGTCGGTCCCGGAGCCGGACAGCTGTTTGCCCAGGAGGTGGCAGTTGTTCACCGACTTGTCGGGCCTGGCACGGAGGTGTCGGGCGTATCGCTGTGCCCAGGCGTAGCCGGGCGGGCGGATGTCTCGTTTCGTGTCCGATCCCGGGTGGCCGTCCACGAACTGCTGGGTCAGGCAGGCGGTGGCCGCAGTGGCACGGTTGTGCAGTCCGGTGGGGGCGTAGTGGATCCAGCCCGACCCGCTGGACTCGGCGAGACCTTGCGGCCGCCCCTGTGTCAGGCAGGTCGGTTTGTCGCCGGGCTTCTCACTGCTCGATGCGCTGGGAGAGGCCGAGGCCCCGCCGGACCCGGAGCAGCGCGCGCCGACCCTGCGGAGGTCCGTCCACTCGTGCGTGCCCGACTCGTTGACGATGACGAGGCGGTCGACGCGGGGGCCGCCGCCGTTCGGCTCGCACAGGCTCTCCCGCGCCTGCCGGAACTGCCCTCCCGTCGAGAGGAGTTGCTCCAGGCCGGTCGTGGTGGACAGTGCCAGGAGCGGACCGACGCCCGGCTCGAGGTCGACCTGCAGTACCCGTTCGAAGCCGGGCGGTGCCTTCTCGCTCCCGGCGTTCGCGGAACCCTGCCGTTCACCGTTGAGCTGCTCGGCGCCGAGAGTCATCTGCGACCCGAGCTGCCCCGGGTTCTGCACCGTCTTCGCCCGCACGGCGCGCTTGATCTTCTGGCCCTGGCGGGTGGTCGTGTAGAAGTAATCGGCCCGGTAGGTCTTACCGCCGGCCTTGTACGGTCCGGCCCACGTGACCCTCGCCTGCGGATCGGTACGCAGCAACTGCGCGACCTGTTGCAGCACACGCCGGTTCTCGACCTTGTCGGTGGTGGGGAGGATCTCGCGCAGGTCCTCGGGGTTCTCCAGGCGTCCGGAGTCGACGACCGTCCCCAGATCGGGCAACTCGCCCTGGTTGTTGGACCCTTCGAGCGCCTCGACTGCCTTGCCACCGGCTTCCGTGTCGCTGGTCGGCCGGTCCTTCGTCATCAGGTCCAGCAGTTTCGCCACCGTGGGCTTCAGCGGAGTGCCGACCGAGACGTCGTCCGGCCGCAGGTTGCGTTCGTGCAGACGGCTGCCCACCTTGGGGTCCGATCCGTATTCGGCGGACGAGTACACCCAGGCGTAGTCGGTGTGCTTCACGGTCCGCCCGGTGCCGACGGCGATGTTGGGACGGGTGCCGCTGACGCTCTTGGACTGCTTGGGCTGCAGGGTGCCCAGGGGGTGGGGCTGGTCCGGCACTCGCGGGAGGCTGAGATAGAGGGTGGCCGCGCCCGCCTCGTCCCCGCTGTTCGTGACCGTGAAGGAGTACGAGCACGGGTTGGTCGTGCACAGGTACGCGCTGTTGTTGTTGATGGTGAAGGCCGGCCCCATGGACTTGGCGACCGCCTCGGACGACGTGGCGGGTGCGACAGCGGTGGCCACGGCGGAAGCGGCGGTCGAACGGACCGCAGTCGTCTGCTCGGCGGTCGCCGGCTTCGGAACCATCAGGAGGTACGAGCTGTAGTCACCGTCCGCGTAGGCGGCGGGCGTGGCCGTGGCGTGGTGATCGGCCGACTCCGCCCTGCCCTTGGTGCGCCGGGGCTCGTGCCAGGCAGCGGGCTTGACCGGGCTCTGGTGGCTGGGATCCCCGCCGATGGCGAGCACGGTGTAGGGCGAATCGGCGGTGAGGACGACGGTCCAGCCCTGCGCCGTGTACGAGACCGCCTTGTGCCCCTCGATTTTTCCCGCCGTCTGCTCCACGGCTTCGGGATCGGAGGTGACTTGCGTGACCACCGCGGCAAGTGACTTCGGCGTCAGGGAACCGGCGTTCACGGCGAAGCGGTCGAGCATGTAGTAGCCGGACCGCTTCTTGGGGGCAACCCAGTGGCCGGTGCTGGTCAGATCCCTGCCGTACAACGGGTCCTGCTGCGCCCAGAAGTCCGAGTCGCCCTTCAGGTACAGCCGGTCCCCGGACCATGCCATGGCGGACTTGCCGGTCACGGGTTCGGTCAGGGTTCCCGACGCCTGGCCCGACGCGGTCACCGTCAGGTCCGCGTGGGTCACCGGCGCGTGCTCGACGGGAGCGTAAGCCGTCGACATGTTGACGGCCGGAAGGGCACTCAGCGCCCGAGCGGCCACCGCCCCCCGATGGGCCGGCGACACATGAGGCCCCGAGGCTTCCCCGTGGGAGCCGGACCCGCTCGGCCACAGCACGTACACCAGGCTCGCGAGCACGACCAACGCGACGCCTATGGCGAGGACCGGCAGGGCGCGCCCTCGTCGGAGCCATGCGCCGGCCGACCGCGACGACTGGACCGGCGCAGGCACCGCGGGCGGCCTGGTCGGCGGCGGGGGCGCGGCGGGTGGTCGGGCCGGCGCCGCCGGGGGCTTGGGCGGCACGGTGGGGGGCGGGCCCGGCGGAACGGGTGGCACTTTCGGTACCGGCGGGACGGCGCCCGGGGTTTGCGGGGTCGGGGGTATCGGCCTGTCGGGGCCGGACCGTGCGTCGGTCCCGTCCTGGTCGTCGGTTCCGTCCTGGTCGTCGGATCCCGACTGCCGTCGTTGGTCCCCCACAGCGACTCCCCCAAGTGGCTTCTGCTGGTCCCGGCGATGGGAAAGATACGGCACCCTGCGTGAACGTTCTACAACGTGAACTCGCCTTTTCTGCAAGCGACTTGGTGAGTGCAACAAGACTGTGACCGGTATCCGGCTGAACGTCGCCGTCAACTGGTGTTGGCCGGACCGGTCGTCGCCGATGTCGGCCAGGTCCCAGTCGTAGCAGCGGTGGTTCTTGGCTCCGGCGCCGACGAAGAGTGTCTGCCGGGCTCCGGCAGGTCGGCTACGTGCTCACAGCCAGGGCATGCACACGCAGAAGGGCCCGAACCGTGCTGGTCACGGGTTCGGGCCCTTGTTGTGCGCGGGCGCCCAGGCTGCCAGGCAGCCGCGGCCGGGGTGAACAGTTTGTGTTGGGCTTCTTGCGACCAGCTCGGTCAGCAGCCGACGCCGGGAACCGCTTCCGCCCAGCGGTCAGTCGTTCACACTGCGGCGGTCAAGGCGTCGAGCTCGTCGTCGGTGAGGGTGATGCGGGCGGCCTCGGTGTTTTCCTCCAGGTGGGCGGTCCGGGAGGTGCCTGGGATGGGGAGGATGACCGGGGAGCGGCGCAGCAGCCAGGCGAGGGCGAGTTGGGAGGGGCGAGCGCCGTACTGCTTGGCGGCGGTGTCGAGCGGACCGCCGGCGCGGGCGAGTTCCCCGGTGGCTATGGGGAACCACGGGATGAAGGCGATGTTCTCGCGCTCGGCGTACTCAAGGACGTCTTCGGCGCTGCGGTTGGCGAGGTTGAACAGGTTCTGCACGGAGGCGATGTCCGTAATCGTGCGGGCCTCCTTGAGCTGTTGGACGGTGACTTCGGAGACGCCGATGTGGTGGATTTTCCCCTCCTGCTGGAGCAGAACGAGCTCGCCCAGCTGGTCAGCGAGCGGCACCTTCTCGTCGATACGGTGCAGTTGGTAGAGGCCGATGCGTTCGACGCCGAGGTGGCGCAGGCTCAGCTCCGCCTGCTGACGCAGGTACTCAGGCCGGCCCAAGGGGCGCCAGTCGTCGGGGCCGCAGCGGGTCAGCCCGCCCTTGGTAGCGATGAGCAGGTCGTCGGCGTAGGGGTGCAGGGCCTCGCGGATGAGCTGCTCGCTGACGAAGGGGCCGTAGGAGTCGGCCGTATCGATGAAGTTGATGCCCAGCTCGACGGCGCGGCGCAGCACCCGTACCGCTTCGGCTCGGTCCTTGGGCTCGCCCCAGATGCCGGGGCCGGTGAGTTGCATGGCACCGTAACCGAGGCGGTTGACGGTCAGGTCTCCGCCGAGGGCGAAGGTACCGGAGGCATCTGCCGGGCGGGAGCTGTTCTGATGGCTCATGTAAGTAACCCACTTCTCTCATTGGGAAATTGTGCAGAAACTGCCCGTCGAACCCGCGGGACAATCGGACCGGAGAGTCCAAAGTCCGGCGTGCGCGCGACCTCTTGTCGGCTTGGGCGTCGCCGGTCGAAAGGGTACGGAAGATGGCAGCGCGACAGAGGGCGAACGTGCGGATGCGAGGTAGATGAGTTGGGTGTTGGCCCGTCCAGGCGATCCGTTGTCGAAGGTCGAGCAGGACGAGGACGGCTCGGACGATGCGGGTGATGGCTGCCGGGTCGAGGCTGCACCTGCCCCGGACCTTGCGTGGAACGTCCGGGACAGCTCGGTGAGTTCATCGCCCCAACGCGATGACGGGAGAATCATCGTGTGGTAAACATGCATAATGCCTTTACATCGCCCCTTCCGCTTCGGTGTCAACATGTTCGCTTCCGAATCGCGAAACGAGTGGATCGCGAAGTGCCGCAGAGCCGAGGAACTCGGTTTTGATGTGATCGGAGTGGCCGATCACCTGGGATTTCCCGCGCCGTTCCCGGCAATAGTGCTCGCAGCCGAAGCAACCGAACGGGTACGGCTGTCCACGTTTGTGTTGAACACCCCGTTCTACAACCCCGTCCTTCTCGCCCGTGAGGTGGCAAGCACCGACCAATTCGTCGATGGACGTATGGAACTCGGACTCGGCGCAGGCTATGTGAAGTCCGAGTTCGACGCCGCGGGGATACCGTTCCCCAGCGGCGGAAAGCGGGTTGAACAGCTGGAACGGACTGTCACGACGTTGCGCCGCCTGTTTGAGGACCCGGAATATCAGCCGCGTCCGGCCCAGCCGTCCGGGCCGCCACTGCTGATCGGCGGCTGGGGCGATCGGCTGCTGCGACTGGCCGCCACACACGCCGACATCATCGCCTTCACCGGGGGCTGGGCCAACACCACCGGTGATGAACTCCATCTGGCCGGAGCCGCACAGACGGAAGAACGGGTCGCCTATGTACGCGGTCTGCTCGGCGACCGTGCCGACGCAGTGGAGCTGAATCTCCTGGTGCAACAGGTGATTCCGCCCGCCGATCGCAGCACGATGCCCGACAGGTTCGAGCCACTGCCGCCCGACGCCGAGCACAGCCCCGAGGAACTTCCCAGCGTATTGACCGGAACTCCAACGGAGATGGCGCAACAAATTAAGGAGCGTCGCGAACGCTACGGCTTCACCTACTTCACGGTCATGGAATACAACATGGAGAACTTCGCGCCGGTCATCGCCGCACTGCGCTGAACCACACAATTCGCCGCAATGCCACCGAATACGGGGGCTGTGATCGAAAGAGGTGCCCCAATGAGTATCGGCGCCGGAACCAGTCGCGGAACGGCTGGAACGCATTCCGCGCTCGCCGCCCAGGAAAGCCCCACGACCCTTGTGCTGCTGCGCCATGGTGAGACGGAATTGACCCCGCAGAAGCGGTTGTCCGGCAGCGGCGGCTCCGATCCGGCGTTGTCAGAGGCCGGGAAACGGCAGGCAGAGGCCGCCGCGAGGGTGCTCGCGGCACGCGGCACGGTGCAGGCGGTGGTGTCCTCACCGCTGCGCCGGGCCCGGCAGACGGCCGAGACCGCGGCACGACGGCTCGGCCTGGAAGTCCACGTCGACGACCGGCTCACCGAGGCGGATTTCGGTGCCTGGGAGGGACTTACGTTCGCCGAGGTGGGCGAGCGCTACCCGGACGAGCTGGCGGCATGGCGCGCCTCTCCGTCAGCGGTGCCGGGCGGAACCGGGGAGACGTTCGCCTCGGTCACGCACCGGGCCGCGCTCTCACGGGACCGGCTCCTGGCGCAGTACAAGGGACAGACGGTCTTGGTCGTTTCGCATGTCGGCGTGTTGCGGACGCTGATTCGGCTGGCGCTCGGCGCGCCGCCCGAGTCGCTGTTCAGGATGGAGCTGTCGGCGGCATCGCTCTCGGTCGTGGCCCACCAGGGGGACGGGAACGCCTCGGTGCACTCGCTGAACGACACGTCGCACCTGACGCACCACCGCTGAGCTCGGCAGCCGACGAGGGCGCTGCGTGGCGCAGTGCCCTCGTCGGTCAGCCACCCTCGTCGGTCAGTGTCGAATCGTCTTGGTGCGCATGAGGAATTCGGCGAGGTAGCCGTCGTGCGGCAGTCCGTGCTCCCTCCACGGTGTCGGATGGTCACCGACGTAGACGTTGGCGAGGGACGGCTCGGCCACCAATGCGTCGATCAGGTCCTCGTCAGTGGTGACGGCAGTGAGCACAAGGGTGTCGCGCAACGGCCGGATCCCGGCATCGCGGTCCCACGGCGCAACCCACGCACAGGGGAAGCCCAATTCCATCCCGAGCTGTTCGGCGAACGGACTGTCCAACTGGTGCACCGCCGGCCTGAGGGCCGCGGAACCATCGCCGAGATCGCCGACGATACTGTCACCGCCGAGCCACGCCTTGGTGCCCGCTGCCCGCTGCCGCAGGTACGCGTCCCATCGACGGGCGGGATCGACGGGCATCACAGGCAGGACCGCGCGTTCGTCCGTCGGAGGCAGGCTGGGCAGCGCGGCGAGGCGTTCGGCGATCGCCGCAGCCACGGGGGCGGGGTCGCCCTCGACCAGTACGCCGGTGGCATTGACGCAACCGACGCCCCCACCGCCGCTGATCGACTCCACGAGGGTGTCGACGATCGGCTCCCACTCGGTTTCGGCGGTGATGAGTATCTTCGAGCGCCCGGGGCCCTGCGGCAGAATGCGTGGATCGCCCGCGTATTTGCCCACGACATCCGCACCTCCGTACACCATTCCGAGGTCGGCGTGCCGGAGGATGTCGTCGGCCACGTTGTGGTCGGTGGGCAGGAACGCGATTCCCTCGTCGCCGAAACCGGCCTCGCGCAGGGCAGTCACCAGCCGATGCGGGGTGAACGGCTCACGACGGGAGGGGCGCACGGCAACGCGATAACCGAGTGCGAGGGCGTCGAACCAACCCTGGTGCACCGCAGGGTGGTTGCCCGCCGCATGGACGGCGAACACCTCGCCGCGCCGGGTCCACACCGCCGCACCGTCCCGGGCCCGCGGATCGCGCCACGAGCCGACCGCGGCGGCCGGCCGCGCGTTCTCCACGCTCTGGCGGATCCGCTCGGCGGCCTGCGCGAGGTCGTCGACGGCCTGGCGCACCAGCGTGATCGGTAACCCGGTGACCACACTGACGGTGCGCTGATACTCCTCCGACGTCAGTCCCCCGATCGACTGCGTGGCGAAAGCCCGGCCCGCCTGTGCGAACGCGGCGATCCGTGCGTCGAAGGGGAGCGCCGGCGCTCGACGCATGGCCTTGATCGCGCGAGTGACGTAGAGCGAGGGTGCGAGACTCAGTTTCGCAACCGGGTCTTCGGCAAGACCTTGAATGGTCTCCTGGCGCCGGGACCGATAGGGGCCGCCGGGGCCGAGAACGTCCAGGGGCAACATCAGTACACGCCCTCGATCACCTTCGTGTCGCCGAAGGACGCCACGGGTGCGACATCTGCGACCGCATCACCGAAGCCGCCGTCCAACGGTGCGATCCGGGTGGCGAAGTCCCGCTCGATGTTGTTGACCAGCAAGGCAGTTCGGCTCATGTGATGCACGACTATCTGCCCGCGCTCGCCGTACGGAACGACCTGGCCGGTGTCGGGGTCGATCACCCGGAACGTGGTGTACGGAGCGAAGGAGTCGAACACGCACGGCTCGTCGTCACCGAGGCCGGGTCGCTCCACCGACGTCCCCAGCATCATCGTGCCGCCGTACCCGCCGACCATCTTGGCGTTCACAAACACCTCGTCACGCAGCAGATCTCGGGTGTCGGCGTCCAGATGTGTACCGCCCCAGATGATGGCGCGCACCTTCCGGTTCACCAACTCGACCAGGTCGTCGTGGTGCGCGAGGCGCTCCAGCATCGGCGGGGTGCCGAAGAGGACGCCCACATCCTGCCCGGCCAGGATGTAGCCGACCTGTTCGATGATGTGGTCGGTGTAGGCCTCGGCCATGTCCGTCCGGCCCTGCGCCAGCATCTTCTTCACCCAGCGCGGGTCCAGATCGATGCTGAAGTTCAGCCCGCCCCGGGCCATCGCGGTGTCGACCGCCATCGCCCCGACATTGTGCGGCCCGCTGGGAACCGCACTGACCCAGTCGACATTCCGAGGTACGCCGTGCGCGTCCAGTCGCTCGCTGAACCATGCGACGCTGCCCCGCTGCCACTCCGCGGCATACGCAACTCGCTTGGGCTGCCCGGTGGTTCCGCCGCTTTCGTAGACGGCCACCCCGTGCTCATCACCGTAGCCACGAGGAATCAGGTCACGGACGCCGACATCGCGCAGCTCGTCCACCACATTGGGGAACAAGCCGAGATCGTCGAAATCCCGGACATCGGTCAGCGGATCGAAGTCGAGGTCCCTGGCCCGTTTCAGCCAGAACGGCGACCCGGTCTCCGGACTGAAGTGCCACCGCATCATCTCCCGAACGAACTCTCCGCCGGTGCGCTCGACCATGGATTTCCCTCTCGAAAGAATTGAACGAATGCCAAGGAAAGCGGCGCGCACCGTCGGATCGTCGTGCGCGCCCGCTTCTCCGTCACACGCAGCACGTTCCTACCCGGTCACGGCCGAACCGCTGAGGCAGCGGGCGGTGGACAGGCCGGTCGTGTCGATCCAGGACTCCCTGTCGAGCACGAGGTCTCGGATGATCTCTCCGGCGGCAGGGGCTTGGCACAGTCCCTGACCGGAGAAGCCAGCCGCGTAGAGGAACGGGCGGGAGCGATCGCGGCCGATGAAAGCCATCCCGTCCGGACTGACATCGAGGTCCCCGCTCCACCCGCTCTCAAGGTCGTTTCCGGCGAGGGCGGGGAAGGTCGTGCCGAGGTGCTGGGAAACCCGTTGCAGCCAGGCCTGTCGGGTTTCGTCCGGAGCCGGGCGGCCCATCCCGACGAGAATGCGGTCTCCCCAGCTTCGAATGCGCAGGCTGGACGGGTGCATGGTCATCGGGAGAGCGTTGCGCGGGGCACTGGCGGGGGTGTCGGTCAGCAGCATGTCAACGGGGTACGTGGTCACCGGAATCCGCACGTCGGCCATGGCGGCGACCTTCCCCGCCCAGGGGCCTGCCGCGCAGACGACGGTGTCGGCGCGGATGCTGCCCGCAGGCGTGTGGACCTGCCCGTCCGGGTCGATTCCGGTGACGGCTGTTTCCGTGCGCAGGATGGCGCCGGCCTGCTGGGCGGCTGTGGCATAGCCGCGCACGATCGCGGCGGGATCGCAGGCGTAGGCCTCGGGCGACCAGGCTGCCGCCAGGATGGCTCGCTCGTCGACCAGCGGGTTGAGCCGCGCGGCTTCGGCGGGAGTGACGAGTTCGACGTCCACTCCCGCTGCCTGCTGGGCAGCCTGGGTGTGCCGAAAGTCCTGCACCTGCTGTTCGTCGGTGAACAGCACGAGCAAGCCGATGCGCTTCAGGCCGAGGTCGATTCCGGTCCGTTCGGTGAAGGCGTGGTAAGCCGCCAGGCTCCGGACGGCGAGGCTGCTGATGAGGGCGTTGCCGGGAAAGTAGGTACGCACAACGCCCGCAGTGGTCCCGGACGATCCCGATCCGAGCGCGCCCCGCTCCAGCAGGACGGTACCGACGCCTGCCTCGGCGAGCTGGCACGCTATTGAGGTGCCGATGACGCCCCCGCCGATGACCACGGCATCCGTGCGTTCGGGGAGTTGGCTCATGACTGGCGGACCAATTCATTGGGGCGCAGTTGGCGCAGGTGATCCCCGGCGTCCCACGGGTACAGGTGGAGATTCCAACCGCCCAGACAGTTGACGTAGAGGGCCAGCTGGCCCACCACACTCAGGAAATCGTCGCGGTCGAGCTGGTCGAGGCAGGTCAGGAAGCGCTGGGTGAAACTCCACAGCTGCTCCAGGCCGCAGTAGCCCAGAAACTCGGCCGGAATACCGACCAGCAGGCGCGTCATGTGACGCAATGAATCCATCGGCATGCCCTGGACCGCGGCCCGGACCAGACCACCGTAGGTGGCATACCCCAGCGGGCGGGTCTCACCGTTGACGAACAGCAGAGTGGGCAACACCGTCTCAAAGCTCCCTGCCCCGGAAGGGATCACCCCCTCGTGGAGGTCGGCGAGCTCCTGTGGCGCGGAGAGCCAAGCCCGCTCGGTGGCGGTGTGCACGTCGTGGATGAGACGTTTCGCGTCGGGATCTGCGGCGGTCAATTGCGGAATACGATGGCCGCCTTCCGTTCCCGCCTTGCGGACCTCCACCAGGATCGGCTTCTTCGTCGAATAGACGGAATCCCAGACCGCCTGCCCGGCTTCCAGTAGTGCGGGCATGTCCTCCTGCCGGATTCGGCCCACCGGGGATGCCGGCATCGGTTCGGTCAACGTGCCGTACTTGATTCCTAAATGCTGCAGCGCGGAGCAGAATACGGTCCCATCGGGCGCCTCGCGTCGATCTGCGATCCGAGTGGACGCGGACAGATGCAGCAGCGACGGGATCGGTGCCGCGTGATAGAGATGCTGTCCCGCCACCAGCGCGTGGCCCTGCAGACTCTGGTAAGGCAGCGCCTCCCACAGTGCGTCGGCAAGTTCAGCGTTGCGTCCGTTGAGTTCCGCGGTCACGGTGAGACCCAGGTCGGGCCAGGCAATCTCGATATGCCGACCGGAAAACGTTTCAGGCAAGGTCTTTCCCTTCGTTCAGTGAGATGTCTCCGCTGCCATTTCTCCGTGGGGGAGGCGCGAACGGAGTCGGTTTTTTACGCCATCATGGCGGTGGTCGTTGGGTCGTCTCGACGAGCTCGTCATCGGCCGCCCGGTCAATCCACTCACCTCAGCCGACGGCAATTAGACAGCCTCGATTTACCGGGTCGCCAGCGATGACTAATGGGGGCGCATCTTGCGCAGGCGCCAGCTCTTGAGCTGGGCGAAGGGCCGCTCTGCGGGGACTCGCAGGCGTGCAGGAGTGGTGTTGGTCAGCTTCTCCCGGCCGTCGCGGCTCTTGCCCCTGTGGCGTCGATCGGGATGTGGACGGTGGTGCCGGCGCCTTGGTAGCCGGAGTCGGCGGTGATCTCCACGTCCTGCTCAGCAAGCGGCCTCGGTGAGGGCAGGGAGAGCGGCTCCGGGTTGGCCTCGGTGGCCAGGCTGGTGCAGCGCCGGGCGGACATCAGGGCGCCGTCCAGCAGCAGGCGCCGCTCTTCTCCGGAGGCGGCGGAGGCGTCGGCCAGGCTGGGGGCCGGCGCGGCGAGGACATCGATGCCCTCGTTGACGTAGCGGCGGGCGGGCGGTCTAGGTGCCGATCCCGAAAGTGGCGGCCGAGCTGTTCAAAGGGACTTCATTGGGCTGCGTTACGGGTCCCGCCCTCATCCGGACCCGGCACGATGCGATTCGCTCAGTCTCATACCGCGAATTCATCTGTCTAGCGACAGGCTTCACTGGCCATTTACGCGGCTCGGGAATGGGCGCAAGCTCTTCTCGTCTTGCATAAACGTTAGACCCTAGACAATTTTTAATAAAAGCATCAGGAACATTGACGCGTACACCGGGATCGCAAATCCCGCCGGAGTGCCCATCGTCCAGATTGCATGGGCATACCTTTACGTCATCACCCCTCCGGCGCACCGAGGGAGGAGTGAGCGATTCAACAGCTATTCGATGGTGGACGAGCCCCCTGATGAAGCGATATAACCCGTACAGATAATCCTCGTTATGAATATGCCCACGGACAGTAACTGAGTCGCTAACTTGCAGCTGCCTACCGAACCGGTCTAACAAGGATCCTCCGAGCTCTACTGAGGTCTGCCGAGGTCTTCCTAAACGATGTCGTCTCTCAATTAGAGAATACATGCCGGAACCAACTGGTCAACCCTTCGCAACGGATTGGTCAAGGTGCCCATGCAGCGCTGGTGGATGCGTGGAAACCGTCCGGCAGGTCGATTTCAGTGTCCGGGTCGGTGGACTCCAATAGCGGGACCAGCACGCGCGGCCCGTGGTACTCCGGTCAGAATTCGTTGTCTGAGCTGGTTCTTCTTCGGTAATGCTGGTGCCGGGCGGTGGCCTGGTGATGTCGTCGCCAGTGGAACCGACTCAGGGCGTGGGCGAGGGGGACGTTGCGGGGCCCGGGGCGGGGAAGCGGAACGTCCAGGAGCCGCCGGACCTCTGTCACGGTGGCAGGCGCAGCGCTCATGGCGTCGGCTCTGCTGCCCCTTTGAGCGCGTTTCCAGACGTTCTGTCGATGACTGGACAGGAACCAGGGGCTGGTCCGTCGGCTCCTCAGCTCAACTGGCCGGCCGCGGTGCGGGCTTGACGCTGACGCAGCGGCAGCTTGGACGATGACGCCGTACGGCAGACACAGTCACAGCCACAGGCACAGGCACAGGCACAGGCACCCCACCGGAGGCATTCGTCATGTTGCGCGGCAAGGGCATCCATTACGACACCGGCACCTTTCCCAACGGCGACACATCGCGCCCCGTCTTCGACGTTCGGGACGTCGAACGGGACATGCGTGTCGTCGCGGAGGATCTGCACTGCACCGCGGTCCGTATCACCGGGGGCGATCCGGACCGTATCGAGACCACGGCGCGGTCCGCGGCGGAGGCGGGCCTGGAGGTCTGGTTCTCGCCGTTTCCCTGCGAGTTGTCGAACGCCGAGATGCTGCCGCTGCTCGCCGACTGCGCCGAGCGGGCGGAGCGACTGCGGCGCGACGGCGCCGAGGTCGTCCTAGTCACCGGCTGCGAACTCAGCGTGTTCGCCCGCGGCTACCTGCCCGGGGACACACTCAACGAGCGCATTCCGGTCCTGGCGGGCCCCGGCCGCGAAGCCGCGCTCCAGGGCATCCCCGACAAGGTCAACGCCTTCCTGGGGGAGGTCGTCGACGCCGTGCGGCCCCTCTTCGGCGGCCGCGTGAGCTACGCCTCCTGCCCTCTGGACGGCGTGGACTGGGCCCCGTTCGACATCGTCGGCCTGGACGCCTTCCGCAGCCTGCGCAACGCGGCCACCTACCGCACCGACCTGCGCAAGGAATGCGGCCATGGCAAACCCGTCGCCATCATGGAGGCCGGCTGCTGCACCTACCGGGGAGCGGGAGAGCACGGCGGTGCCGGCTGGTTCCTGGCGAGGGAGGCCGACGGTGTCACCCTCAAACCCGGCCTGGTGCGCGACGAGGGCGAGCAGGTCCGCTA
This sequence comes from Streptomyces sp. NPDC048197, assembly GCF_043202395.1. Taxonomy (NCBI): domain Bacteria; kingdom Bacillati; phylum Actinomycetota; class Actinomycetes; order Kitasatosporales; family Streptomycetaceae; genus Streptomyces; species Streptomyces sp. NPDC048197. The sequence goes on along the minus strand of NZ_JBIDAJ010000014.1, from coordinate 28,945 downwards.
CCTCGACGATCTCATGACCGTCTTCGAGGGGGAGGGCGTCGATTCCGTCTTCTGGTTCAGCTTCGCCGGTTTCAGCACACCCCACCGGGCATCCGGACCGGACGAGGACCTCGCCTCCTACGGCATCGTCAAAGTCCTGGACGAGCACAGCGACTATCCCGTCGACAAGCGCACCTACCCCGACATGCCCTGGGAACCGAAGCAAGCGTTCCACGCACTCGCCAGCCGCTACAGGGCCCACTGAGCTTTTCGCAGTCGCTGCATGGCCTTTCACCTGCGAGATCGCCGTACTGGTGGAGTACGGCCCGGCCACGGTGCGCCGCTGGATCGGCCGCTTCCATGCCTGCGGGGTGACCGGTCCGGCCGACCCGGCCCCGCAGCGGGCGGCCGAGGCTGGGGGCCGGCGGCTGCCGACAGAACCTGTGGAAACGCGCTTATGGTTGAGCCGTGACTTGGAGTGAGGCGCAGTACCTCGACTGTCTGCGGTCCGAGCGGCGTGCTTACGCCTGGGTGATGGAACACCATGGCGGTTTGTCGCCGGCAGAAGCCAGGGAAACGGCCTTGCGGTGCTACCCGTACGAGCCGGTTGATGAGCCCTACCGTGGACTCGTCTTTCACGATGAGGCGTGGCACTGGGCGATGCTGGCGATCCATGGCGATCGATACGTGGTGGAACACCCCGAACTGGTTCACCCGTCACCTGACTACGAGGCCCTTGAGTGAACGCCGTCGTCCCGGGGACGCGTGGTTGCCGTTACAGCAACAATAGTTGTCGTCCCGGGTGTGGTGGTCGCAGCCTGATGGTCGGCCAAAGGCCATCGTCGACAATCAGGAGGCCACACGATGACCACCCACCGAGGCGTTGGATCCGCACTGAGCGCGGACGGCAACGGTCCGCCGGGCAGCCGCGTCCACCACGTGCGAGCTGGCGAGTTGGATGGCCATGCCGCCATCAGTGGCGGCACCGTCGGCTCGAAGAAGCTCTGGATGGGCCTGGTGGAGAATGCGCCGTTGAGTGCCACGGACAACCACCATCACGGCGCGTCTGAGGCGGGGATCTACGTGGTCAGCGGTCACCCCGTGTTCGTCTTCCACGACGGCAAAGAGGAGGTACGGATCTCCGCCGGTCCTGGTGACTTCGTGCTTGTCCCCCCGTTCGTCCCGCATCGCGAGGAGAATCCCGACCCGGACGAGCCCGTGGTCGTCGTGATCGCCCGGACCACACAAGAGCCGATCAAGGTCTCCGTGCGCGAGCTGTACCAAGTCAAGGATTCAGACACCCGGCAGGAGGAAGGCGTGGACCGGTTGATCGGGTGAAGCACCCGCGCCCCGTTCCAGATCGCCCTGCGACCGGGGTCGGGCAAACTAGGGGCGGAGGCCGCGGCGGCCGGTGCGTGTCGTGGCGCCGGCCGCCGCGGCTCCTGTGGGGCGGGGTCAGGTGCTCGCGGGCCTCACTTGACCGCGGTGATGTTCGGCAGTCCGCCCCCGTTGAGTGCCGGTGGTTGTCAGCCGGTCTCGGGCACCGGCTCGGTTTCCATCGGGTCCGCCGCACGCTGCTTCGGTTTGACGAAGGCCAGGGGCGCGGCGACGACCACGGCGACGGCCATCACTCCTGCGGTCACGAGCGGGTCACCGGTGAACAGGCTGCTGGCGACGCCGGTGAGCAGGGTCACCAGCAGCGCCCGTCCGCTCATGTTCAGCGAGGACGCGGCGCCCTGGAGCTCAGGGAAGACCGCCAGGGAACGCCCGAAGATGACCGGGTAGACCGCGGCGAAGCCGACGCAGAAGACGGCGATGGGGCCGGTGGTCGTCCATGCGCCCTCGCCGAACACCAGGAACAGGGCGATGCCGAGGACGGTGGCGGCGATGCTGTGGACCACCGTGCGCTCCGGGCCGCCGAGCACCCCGATGAGCTTCGAGGCGAACAGGCTGGTCACCGCGAACGAGGCCACGATGATCAGCAGATGGCCGGCGAACCCGATCGTGGACAGCCCGTAGGTGCCGGTGTAGAGGAACGAGCTGGACGCGATGAACACCATGTAGGCGGCGAACAGCAGACTGGGGGCGACCGAGGCGGCGAGGAACTCCTTGCTGGACAGCAACTGGCGGTAGTCCGCGCCGATCTGACGAATTGTCACCTTGGCCGGTACGTCCTTGGTCTCGGGCAGGAAGCATGCCATCAGCAGCAGCGAGACCAGGGTGATGCCGCAGACGGTGGCGTAGTTGCCGCGCCAGCCGATCGTGCGATTGATCAGTCCGCCGAGTGCGGGCGCCACCGTCATGAAGGTGGACATCGCGGCGTTGGTGAGCCCGAACATCTTGAACAGCTCGGTGCCTTGGTAGACGTCGCCGATGATGACGAAGACCAGGACCACGGAGGTGCTGGCGCCGACCCCCTGGAGGAGCCGGGAGGCGAGCAGGAACTCGATGTTCGTCGCGATCGCGCAGCCCAGTGCACCGGCCAGCATGATCGTGTTGCCGAGCAGCATGACCTTGCGCCGGCCGAACCGGTCCGAGAGCGGACCGTAGACCAGGGCACCGAGGCAGTAGCCGAAGAAGTTGTAGGTGATCGTCAGCTGTACCGAGGACTCGGACGCCGTCAGGCTCTTGGCGATGTCCGGGAAACTGGGCACGGACATGTCGAGTTCCATGATCGTGCCGATGAGCGTCACGACCAAAAGGGCAGGCAGATATCTGTGTTGTTTCATGGCCTCATGAAGGACGGACCCGATGGGAAGAAGGGCATGCGGGCACGCTGAGCAGAGCCGTGCCGGGGTCGGCAGGCTCTGCGGTGCGGCTATGGTCTTCGGACCAAGGGCCACCAGGTGGCGTGGGCGTTGAGAGGCCGTCGGCTCGCCCGTTCACCACCTGCGGCACGTAATGCCGGCTGCAACGTGTCCCCTTCTGCGTCAAGGCTGTCGTCACGCCCATCGTATGGGCGTGGTCGGACGGTGCAATGCGTTTATGACCTGCGGCGATGCGGGCCATCAGCTCCTTGGCGAACAGCTCGGGGGCCGCCCTGGTGAACGATCAACCCGTGCAGGTCGGGCGTGACCGCTCAGCGGCAGGTGATGAGGGGACCGGCCCAGTCGGCGTGGTCGGAGTTGTTGCCGTTGCCCCCGTCGGTGACCACGAGCCGCATCTCGCTGCCGCCGGTCAGGTCTGCGATGAGGTGCTTCGCGGGCTGGTCGACCGTCATCAGCCCGCTGTCGGCGACCTTCGTGCCGTCCCGGTAGACCTGGAAGACCACTGAGCCGTTTGCACCCACCTCGTCGTCGATGCCCACGTCCACGCTGAGGGCGGAGCAGGCGCCGCCGAGGTGGTAGGTGATCTCGCTGAAGGCGTGGGCCCCCAGTCCTTCGGTGTAGCTGGTTCCCTGGATGGTGAGGGGGTGTCCGTCGATGCTGCGGTTCATCCCCACCGGCCCCCAGCCGTTCGTGCTGGAGGTCCACGGCCGGGTACTCAACGGGGTGGTACGGGCGGGCGACGGCCTGTCCTCGGAGCCCGGGCGCCCGGAAGGCGACGGCTTCGGCGACGACGAGGGCCGGGAACGCGGATGCTCGGACGCCTTGGTGTGGGTGGGGGACGGGGAGCCCGACGCCGGGCGGGAGGCGGTCGCCGAGCCGCTGGGCCGAGCGCTCGGCGGGGGGTCCGGAGTGGTCGCCGATGGGTGACCGGACCGTTGGGGGCTGCCGGCCGAGGTGTCGTGGCGCGCCGGTCCGAGCAGGGTGCCGGCGGATATGGCAGCGCCGGCCAGGGCCGTCACGGCAACAGCGAGCAGGGCGACGCGCGCGGGTGAGAGTCGGGACACCTGGGCCACGCGCGGTTCGCCGTTCGGCTTCACCGCCAAAGGGGGCGCAGCGACGGCGGGTTCGTCGCCCGTGGCAGGCTCCCGTTCGCCGTCGAAGGGATCGGGTCCCTCCCCTGATTGGTTGGCCAGCCAGGACTCGAAGTTGTCGCGCAGTTCGGCGTTCCGGGAACTCTGGTGCCAGGCGGCGGCGGTGTCGCGTACCGCCGCCAGCAGCCTGTCCCGCCATACGGCATCAGCCCCCTCCCCCGGCTCTTGGGAGTGCAGGACGCCATTGATGGCTTCCTTCGCCAGGTCCGCTGCGGCCTGGGAGCTTCTGCAGCAGGAGCGGGCGTAGGCCAGTACGGCGGCGTAGTGGCGGCGGTGAAACTCGTCGAGGGCTTCCTCGCCCGTCTTCGCTGGACCGTCCGGAGCCGGCGTGCCATACGGAGCCTGCGTTCCGTAGGGAGCCTGTGTGGCATGTGGATCAGCCGCCGCCCGGCTTCCGGTCCGGGCTGCCGCACGGATGCGCTGGACCAGCTCGGTGTCGGAAGGTGTGGTCCCACCGATGGTGTCGAATTGCTTGTGCATGATTGGGCTACTGACCCTTCAACGTCCTGACGATGAGTGAAAATACCGCAGGTCGTGGCGAGATGGGTGAGGTCAGCCGTGTGTGAGGCGCCGTGGTGGCGGACATGGTTCGCCAACGGGGCCGCATTCGAGGTCAGTTGGTTCATCCCGGCCGGCAATCCACCGCGATGGTCAACGCGATGGTGAACTCCTCAGTTGTTCCGTTGGCCGGGGGCTTCTCAGTCGGTCTGGATGCGCCGACCTGTGACGCGCCTGGGTTCGATGAGCACCCAGAGCTGTCGTTCGCCACCTGCCCACGGCTTGCTGTGGGCCTCCTTGGTCAGCCGGCGCACTGCCTCGGGATCGGTGACGGCACGGACCGGCCCCGACTCCGCCGTGACATGCCTGCTTCCCACGTGGCAGAGCGGCACGCCGTCGGCATGCGCCCACCGGGCCCCCCGGGGACCGAAGGGACCTGGTGGGGCTTCCTCCCACGAAAGAGCCGGTCGGCCCATCCCGCGCGGAACACCTCGGATCAGGATGGGGAGTGACTGGACGAGCGGCTCTTCGCACCGCCCCGTCGCTGTGGGCCGGGGCCCGCAATGACAACGGCCCTTGGGCATGTCGGTCCTGCCGGCCGGGGGGAGGCGGCCGAGTGGCCCATGCCACGGCCTCCCCACTGCGGTCATGCTGGCGAAGTAGGGGCAATGCCTTCCCCACCCCGCGGCGGAAGGAGGCCGACCGGGCCTCCGCACTGCGCAACGCCACCGCCCGCTCGACGAAGGGATGTGGGCACGATGACGGACATGCAGCCCGGGCCTCCCTCAGAGCCGGCCCGGATGCAGGGTGACCTGGGGCGGCGCGCTGCCCTGCGCCGACAGCAGTTGGGGCTGAGCCGTGCGGAGGTCGCCGCCCGGGCCGGTGCCTCGCCGGAGTATCTCCAGTACCTGGAGGAGAGCACCGCCGAGCCCGGCATCGGCTTCCTGCTGCGCCTCGCCGGTGCGCTGGACACGACAGTGGCCGAGCTGGTCGGAGGGACCGTGGAGCTCCCTTCGGGCTACGGCAAGGCCGCGGCCCACCCCGAGGTACTGGTCCTCGCATCCGACGAGTGCCGGGAACTGCTCTCCACTCACGGCGTCGGCCGGGTGGCCGTGACGGTCGAGGGCCCGCCAGGCATCTTCCCCGTGAACTACACCGTCGCCGAAGAGTTCATCGCCTACCGCACCACCCCGGACGCCGGCCCGGCTGCCGCAGCCGGTCACGAGGTCGCGCTGGAGGTCGACCACATCGATGACGCCTTCAGTCAGGGGTGGAGCGTTCTGGTCGTCGGGTACGCCCGTGCGGTCACCGACCCCTCCGAGGCACGCCGGCTGGACGAGCGCGCCCACAGCGGTCCCTGGGTCGGTGACGGCCGCGACCAGTGGATCGCGATCCACCCGGCACGGATCACCGGGCGGCGGATCCGCGCCCTGGCCACCGGGGCGCCGCCGCCCCCAACGTCGTGAGGCGTCACGGCCCCGGCACCCGCGTGCGCTCCGGTGTCCGGCGCGGCGGTCCGTTCGTTTCGTCGCCCCGGGGACTGGCCAGGTGTCGTGGTCCCGGGGCGCCGCCGCACACCGGCTGGGCGGGTTTTGTATCCGGTGGGTGTCAGGGAGCGCTTGGTTGTCCATCGGATCGGTGCGCCAGGACCATGGTGACCTGGCGCGAAGGGCGATGGAGTGCCATGGCAAGGGCAGGTCTCCGAGCCAGCTTCACGTGACCTGACCTGGAGGTTTGCGGGTGGGAGAGGCTTCGAGGGGTGGGCTGCGGAGACCACCGGGTCATGCCGTCGACGCGGCCGGTGTCTGCCGTATCGTTCGTTACGGATCTCCGACCGCGTGAGTCGTGAGCACAGCCGGGACCGTCGTCTCACCTGACCCGTCCGAACGTCCGAACAGGAGTCATCCGCCGTGGCCTCGTCCGCCCCCACCGGTGCCTCGCCGCGCCCGGTTCGTGTGTTGCTGGTGGAGGACGACGAGCTGATGCGCAGGTCCTTCACCGTCGCCCTGGAGCGCTACGGCTACGAGGTGAACGCGGCGGCCGACGGGCTGGCGGGGCTGGAGCTGTTCCGCGACGAAAGCTTCGACCTGCTGATTCTGGACGTGATGCTGCCCGGCCTGGACGGGATCGGCCTCTGCCGCAAGGTCCGGGAGACCAGCCTGGTGCCCGTTCTGATGATGTCCGCCCGTGGCGACGGGCTCGATGTCGTCGCCGGCCTGGAGGCCGGAGCGGACGACTACGTCGTCAAACCCGTGGACACCTACGTGCTCGTGGCCCGCATCCGTTCGCTCCTGCGGCGGGCGGCCTACGCGCCCGCCCCGGGCCCCGAGCGCGCCGCAGACGGGGGGACGCCGGCCGAGGGCGAGGTGCTGGTGTTCGGGGAGCTGAGCATCGACACGGGCGGCATGGAGGTGTTCGTCTCCGGAAGCCCGGTGGCGCTCACCCCGACCGAGCTGAAGCTGCTGCTGGAGTTCGCCGCCCACCCGGGCATCGTGCTGGAGCGGCACACCCTGCTGCGCAACGTGTGGGAGTACGGCTGGGACGGCGACAGCCGGGTCGTGGACCTGTGTGTGCAGCGGCTGCGCCGGAAGCTGGGCCGGGAGCGGATCGAAACGGTCCGCGGCTTCGGCTACAAGCTCAGGCGCTGAGGCCGGTGCGTCCGTTCCACCGGCTGCGGCCGGACCTCTCGTCCCTGCGCTGGAAGATCGCCGCGCTGGCCGCGGCGACGGCATGCCTGGTCGTGGCGGCGGTGGGGGTGCTGGTGCATGTGTGGACCGCGCGGGACATCCGCTCCCGGGCCGAAGCGCGGGCATTCAACGCCGTGTACTCGGCCATGGACGTCTACCGGCGTACCGCAACGCTGGCGGACGGTGCCGAGCTCGATCCGGCCGAGCTGCCCGCCGCCCTGCGCCACCCCACCGACGGCGACCGGCACACGGCCTACGACGGGCGCGTCGACGGGAACGTGGGGCCGAGCTTCTGGGCCGCCCAGCGGACCGGCGGCCCGGACAGCCCGGTCCTCGCCGTCCAGGTCAACATGAGCTCGGAGCTCTACGATCTGCGCCGGCTCGACGTGAGCATGACCGTCGCCTCCCTGGTCGCCGTCGCGGCGGCCGTGCCGCTGGCGGTCTACGGGGCCGGGCTGCTCGCCCGCCGGCTGCGGCAGGTCGCCGAGACCGCGGGCCGCATCTCCGCCGGGGACCTCGATGCCCGGACCGGGCCCACCAAGGGCCGCGACGAGGTGGCCGACATCGCCACCACCGTCGACCGCATGGCCGACAGCCTCGGCCACCTGCTCCGCACCGAGCGCCGGTTCACCGCGGACGTGGCCCACGAGCTGCGCACCCCCATCGGCGGGCTGCTGGCCGCCGCCGATCTGCTGCCGGCCGGTGAGACGGAGGATCTGCTGCGCGCCCGGGTGCGCGATCTGCGCGGCCTGGTCGAGGATCTGCTGGAGATCTCCCGGCTGGACGCCGGGGCCGAGCGGCCGGTCCGCGCCCGGGTGCCGCTCGGCGCCGTCGTCTCCGAGGCCGTGGCACGCACCGGTCTCGACACCGAGATCACCGTTGCGGAGGCGGAAGCCGCTCAGACCGTGGAGACCGACCCGCGCCGCCTGGAGCGGATCGTCAGCAACCTCGTCGTCAATGCCCACCGACACGGAGGGACCCCGGTGAAGGTCACCGTCGAGGGCCGGACGGTCGTCGTGCGCGACCATGGCCCCGGCTTCCCGAGGGAGCTGCTGATCCACGGTCCGCGACGGTTTCAGACGGGGGCGAAGGAGCGCGGCACGGGCCACGGCCTGGGCCTGACCATCGCCCTGGGCCAAGCCCGGTTGCTCGGTGCCGAACTGCGCCTGGACAACGCCCCGGACGGCGGCGCCGTCGCCACCCTGCGCCTGCCGGCCTGACCACCAGGCTCCCACAGGACTGCCTGACCACCAGGCCCCTACAGGACTGCTACAAAGCGGCGCGGACGCCGATACACCACGGCCCAGGACCCGATACGTGCCCCCGACACCCTTCGAAGTGCACCGTTCCGCACCCGAAGAGGAGTCCCCCGTGTCCGTCACCCCCTTTGCCTCGCACGCGCTGCACGCGGCGCCCGGGATCGCGGCCGCCGCCACCGACCTGTCGAAGGTCTACGGCAGCGGCGACACCCGTGTCGTCGCCCTGGACCGGGTCAGCATCGACTTCCGGGAAGGCGAGCTCACCGCGATCATGGGCCCCTCCGGATGCGGCAAGTCCACCCTGATGCACTGCGCCGCCGGGCTCGACTCGCCCAGCTCCGGCTCCGTGCGCATCGGCACCACCGAACTGAGCACGCTCAACGACCGGCAGCTCACCCAACTCCGCCGCGACCGGATCGGGTTCATCTTCCAGGCGTTCAACCTGCTGCCGACGCTGACCGCGCTGGAGAACATCACGCTCCCGCTGACCATCGCCGGACGCCGCCCCGACCAGCAGTGGCTGGACGGCGTGATCGCCATGGTCGGCCTCGCCCAGCGCCTCGGCCACCGGCCCGCGCAGCTGTCCGGCGGGCAGCAGCAACGCGTCGCGGTCGCCCGCGCCCTGGCCTCGCGGCCCGCGATCATCTTCGGCGACGAACCCACCGGCAACCTCGACTCCCGCGCCGGGGCCGAGGTCCTCGGCTTCCTGCGTGACTCGGTACGCGAACTCGGCCAGACCGTGGTCATGGTCACCCACGACCCGGTCGCCGCCGGCTACGCCGACCGCGTGGTCTTCCTCTCCGACGGCTGCCTGGTCGACGAAATGGCACATCCCACCCCGGACCGGGTCCTGGAGCTGATGAAGAGCCTGGGCACTCTCTCGCACACCAGCTGACCCACCCGCCCCCGGCGCCCACTCACCCACCCGCTCGCCTCCGCCGAGCCCGCCTCACAGGATCCGCATCCCATGTTCCGTACCGCCCTGCGCAACGTGTTCGCGCACAAGGCCCGCCTGCTGATGACCGCGTTCGCCGTCATGCTCGGCGTCACCTTCATCACCGGCAGTCTCGTCTACGGCGACAGTCTCCACCGGGCCGCCACGACCAAGGCGACCGCCGGCTACGAGCGCATCGCCGTCGATGTCGCCCCCGACGGCCCCCAAGCGGGCGGGGCCGGCATCGATGCCCGCACCGTGCGCACCCTCGCCAAGCTTCCCGGCGTCGCCGCCGCCGCAGGCCGGATCGACGGTTTCGCCGCCGTCGCCGACCGTGCCGGCAAGCTGATCGGTGACGGCACGTCCTCCCAGGGCGGCAACTTCGCCCCGGCAGCGGACGGCAAGGACCCCGCCTACCGCTTCACCGAGGGTTCCGGCCCGACCGGCAAGGACACGATCGCCCTCGACGGGACCACCGCCGCAAAGGGCGGATACCGCGTCGGTGACACCGTGCGCGTCGGCACGGATCAGGGCGCCGCCTCCTACACCCTCAACGGCATCTTCCGCACCGACGGGACCAAGCTTCCCTCCGGAGGCAGCCTGACGCTCTTTACCGGCGCCACCGCACAGAAGCTCTTCCTCCAGGCGGGCCGCTACCAGCACGTCGAACTCACGGCCACACCCGACACCGACGTCACCCAGCTCCTCAGCCGCGTCGAATCCGTGCTGCCCAAGGGCACCAGCGCGGTGACCGGCGCCCGGCTCGCTCAGATCAAGGCGAACCTCGCAACCCACGACAGCGACACCATGAGCCAGATCCTGGTGGGCTTCGCCGCGGTCGCCCTGTTCGTCGCCACCTTCCTCATCTCCAACACCTTCACCATGCTGGTTGCCCGGCGCACCCGGGAACTGGCCCTGATGCGGGCCATCGGCGCCACCCGCAAGCAAGTGCGCCGCATCCTCCTTGCCGAGTCGCTTCTCGTCGGCGCGATCGCCTCGGTGGCCGGTCTCGCCGTCGGCACCGGGGTCGCCGGGCTGCTCCAGGCACTCTTCGCCCCGGCCGACGCCCCGGCCGCCCCGCTGGTTCTCACGCCGGGCACCGTGATCATCGCCCTCCTCGTCGGCACCCTGCTGCCCATGGTCGCCGCGTGGCTTCCGATCCGCCGGGCGATGGCCATCCCGCCCGTCGCCGCGCTCAGCACGGCCGAGCAGACAGCGCCCGCGCGCGCCGGCTCGCTGCGCACCGGCCTGAGCGCCGCACTCGCGGTCACCGGCACCGTCACCGTGGTGTACGGCGCCCTCACCACGGCCAAGGACGCCCGGACCGTCATCGGCATCGGCGCGGCCCTCACGCTGACGGGGGTGATCGGCCTCATCCCGTTGCTTTCCCGGCCGGTCGTCACCCTGCTCAAGCCGCTGCTGACACGCGTGGCCCCGGTCCACGGTGACCTCGCCGCCCGCAACACCGTGCGCGACCCACGCCGCACCGGCGCCACCGCCACCGCGCTCGCCATCGCCCTCACCCTCGCCTCGGGCCTGTCCGTCCTGGGGGCCTCCGCCTCCCAGTACCTCGACCGCGCGACCACCCACGACCTCAGCGCCGACTACGTGGTCAAGCCCGCGGGTGGCCGGCAGATGACCGCCGCCACCACCGAGCCCCTCAAGAAGCTGCCCGGCGCCACGTACAGCCCGCTCAACCAGTCCACCGAATACCGCCTGGGCGGTGTCTCCTCCGTCCTGACCGGCGTCGACCCCACCCGCATCGGCCAACTGCTGCGGTACGACGTCATCGAGGGCTCCCTCGACAACCTCGCCAAGGGCCAGATCGCCGTGGCCGACTTCAAGGCCGACCAGGCAGGCTGGCACGTCGGCCAGACCCTCCCCCTTCAGCGGCAGAACGACCAGCGCGGCAGCGTCACCATCGGCGCCGTCTACCGGGCGGACGAACAGAGCGACCTGATGCCCAGCATCACCGCACCCGACTCCCTCGTCGCCCGCTACGACTCCACCCCAACCACCCACGCGATCCTCGTCGCCACCAACGGCGGCCCCAGCCGGACGGCGCTCGCAGCCGTCACCCACGCCCTCGGCGACAACCCCGCGCTGGCCGTCCTCGACCAGGACAGCATCCGGGCCCAGGACAGCAGCGGCATCGGCGAGCAACTCAACGTCTTCTACGCCCTGTTGAGCATGGCCCTGGCGATCGCCGCCCTGGGCATCGCCAACACCCTCGCGATGTCCGTCCTCGAACGCCGCAAGGAGATCGGCACACTGCGCGCCCTCGGCCTGGACCGCGCGGGAGTGACCCGAATGATCCGCCTGGAGGCCCTGCTCCTCGGCACGCTCGGCGCGACCCTCGGCACGGTCATGGGAATCTTCCTGGGCTGGGCCCTCGGTCGCACCCTCCAACAGAGCGTGGTGGGCTACGAGTTGGTCCTCCCCTGGGGCCGCCTCGCCCTCGGCGTACTCATCGCCCTGGCCGGCGCGCTGCTCGCCTCGCTCTGGCCGGCCCGCCGGGCCGCCCGGGTCGACATCCCCGCGGCGACCACAGCGCAGTGACCACCCGCCCGCCACGCTCATGACCACTGGGTGCTTCACCCCGGCCGCGCGCTCTCAGTTCTGCACCCGTCGTGGCACAGCGGCCTTCTTGCTCGCTGCAGTTTTCTGGTGGGTGCCGGACAGCTGTCGGCAGTGAGTGTGATCTGTCGGCGGTATGTCGGTGGAGGTTGCGACCTTGGGCGGGTCGGTGCTCCCCATGAGCACGCTGCCGCAGAGCGCAAGGAGCCTGTCATCGTGTCTTCCGCATCCCAGGGCCGATCGTGGGACGTTCACCGGCTGCCGTCCGCCGAGGGCAGGATCTTCCTGGTCACCGGGGGTAACGCCGGGATCGGCTACTTTGCCGCGGAGCAGCTCGCCGCCACCGGCGCCCTCGTCATACTCGGCAGCCGGGACCGCGCGAAGGCCGACGCCGCCATGGCCTCGATCCGCTCGCGCGTCCCCGGCGCGCAGGTCCAACACCTTCAACTGGACCTTGCCGACCTGTCGTCCCTGAGGACCGCCGTGGACCGGCTGGACCTCGTTCATCTCGACGCGGTGGTCCACAACGCAGGGGTCGCGCTCGACGACCCGCCGCGTCGAGAGACCGCGGACGGCCATGAGTTGATGTTCGGCACCAACCACCTCGGCCACTTCGCGCTGACCCAGTGGCTGGCCCCCCTGCTGTCCGCGGCGCCGGCGGGCCGCGTCGTGACGGTGGGAAGCTTCGCGGCGCGGTCCGAGCGACTGGACCTCGGCGATCTGCAGTCGACCCGGGACTACCGGCCCAAGCGCACCTACGGCCGATCGAAGCTGGCCCAGATGTGCTTCGGCTTCGAACTCGACCGCCGTCTGCGGGCCGTCGGCAGCACGGTGCTCAGTGTGGTGGCCCACCCCGGCGGCGCACTGGACTCCCTCACCCCGTCCCGAGCGCCGGTAGGTGTGACGACCCCCGGCGAGCGGCTGCGCGCCTTGCCCGCCGCGCTCTTGGTGCAGGGCAAGGACGCCGGAGCATGGCCCGTCGTCCGTGCCGTCCTCGACCCGGAGGTGCAGGGCGGGCAGCTGTGGGGGCCGAGGGTCTTCGGCCTGCGTGGCGTACCGCGGCGTGAGCCCCTCCCCTCTCATATGGCCGACCCGGCCGTCGCCGCTCACCTGTGGGCCCTCAGCGGTGAGCTGGTCGGCGCCGATCCGCACCTCGGCTTCCGGTAGGCGCGGAGGTGGAGGCCGGCGAGGCAGCTCTCGGGCGTCTTTCCGCAGCGGCTCGCGATGCCCCGCCCGGCCTTCACGGGGGCGGCATGGTGCCGATGCCAGGTGCGGGCTCGGGCCACACCAGCAGGACGGGGCAGGGGGCATGGTCGACGATGAAGCGGCTGGCCGGCCCCAGGCTCCGCGGCCCGAGGTGCGTACGGTCGCCGTCGCGGGCGAGAACGAGCAGGTCCGCGCCTTCCGCGGCCGCGACGACCGCCCGCTCGACGCGGCCGGTGCGCTCGACCCGGGTGCACGGGCGGCCCAGGCGCCGCTCGGCCTGGGCAAGGAGCTGGTCGGCGGAGGCGGCGGCCAGGTGCTCCAGTCTGGTGCCGGGGTCTCGTTCGGGGTGGCCGCGCCCGAGCAGACCGGCGAACGCGCCGTGCGCCGCGCCCGGAACGTCGGCCGGAGTGACATGGAGCAGCACGATCGCGGCGCCGTCGGGGGCGTGGGTACGCGCGGCGTCGATGCCGGCGGGCCAGGTGCCCTCGGTGATCCAGACGATGACTTTCATGGCGGTCAGCCTCCGATGAGGGTCAGCGAGGTCCACAGTGCCAGCACCGACAGCACCAGCGCGGCAGGCACGGTGAGCACACCGAGCCGGGTGAACTCGCCGAGTGCGACGTCGCTGTCGTGTTCGTGCACGATGCGCCGCCACAGCAGTGTGGCCAGGGAGCCGGCGTAGGTGAGGTTCGGGCCGATGTTCACGCCCAGCAGCACCGCCAGGACTGCACCCGGCCCGGACGGGGCGGTCAGCGGCAGCAGCACCAGCACGGCGGGCAGGTTGTTGATGGCATTGGCCAGCACCGCGGCCAGCGCCGCGGTGCCGAGCAGAGCCGCGAGGCCTGTGCCACCGGGGACCAGGTGCCCCAGCCCGGTGGCCAGCCCGTTGTCGACGACCGCGCGGACCACCACGCCCAAGGCCAGCACGAAGGCGAGGAACGGTACCGCGGCGGCGCGCACGACGGCCGCGGGCGTGGTGCGGCGCTGCACCAGAGCCCGCCCGGCGAGCACGACGGCACCGGCGCAGGCCGCCCAGGCCGGATCGATCCCCACCGTGGAGGTCAGTACGAAACCGGCCAGCGTGCACACCACCGTGACCAGGGCGAACACCGGCACCTCGCGCGGCCCGGAGGCCGGCGGGGCCTGAGCGCCGGCGTCCAGGTCGGTGGCGAAGAACCGGCGGAAGACCACGTACTCACAGGCGATCGCCACCAGCCACGGCAAGGCCATCAGCGCGGCGAACCGGGTGAAGGTCAGCCCGCTGGCGGCGAACGCCAGAAGGTTCGTCAGGTTGGAGACCGGCAACAGCAGCGACGCGGTGTTGGACAGGTGGGTGCAGGCGTAGACGTGCGGTTTGGGCCGGGCGCCGAGTCGGGCCGCGGTGGCGAACACCACCGGCGTGAGGAGCACGATGGTGGCGTCCAGACTGAGCACCGCAGTGATCACCGATGCGGCCGCGAACACCTGCACCAGCAGCAGGTGCGGGCGCCCCGCCGCACTCCGGGCCATCCAGACCCCGCACGCATGGAACAGCCCCTCGTCATCGCACAGTTGGGCAAGGACCAGGACCGCGGCGAGGAATCCGATCACCGGCCCCAGCCGCTGCGCCTCCTCCCGGGCGTGCCCCAACGAGATCGCCCCGGTCGCGATCACCACGGCCGCGGCCGGGACAGCCACGACCGCCTCCGGCCACCCGAACGGTCGGATGACCGCGCACGCCAGCACCGCCAGGAGCAGGAAGACGGAGACGACCTCCGCCACAGATGAGTTCACCGTCAGATCTTCTCCCGACGGGACGTTGCGGCGGCCGCACGTTCCTCTGGCGGGAGCCGGACAGACCACTCCCTCCCCACCAGCCTCCGGCACAGCAACTGCTGGAACTCCCGGAGGGGGTGGCACAGAGGGGGTGGCACAGATGGGTTGGAACAGATGGGGTGGAACAACTGAATCCTCTCCGCCCCTCCGGGTACCCACGGGGTGGATGCGACGTTCGGAGCAGGGGTGAGCGCACCTGGCAGGAATCGCCCGGGAATACCCCTAGGGGTATCGCTGTTAGAGTGCACGTCGAATACCCCCTGGGGTACATCGTCCAGTGAGGAGTCGTAGTCGTGTTCTTCGTCGACACCTTGGAATTCGAGGGCCTGGGCAACCGCAGCTACCTGGCCGGTGGGCGTGGTGCCGCGGTGGTGGTGGATCCGCCCCGGGACATCGAGCAGGTCATCGCCGCGGCGGCCCGCCGCGGGGTGCGCATCGTCCATGTGGCCGAGACCCACGTGCACAACGACTACATCACCGGCGGGCTGGAGCTGGCCCGCATCACCGGGGCCCGCTACCTGGTACCTGCCGGGGCGTCGGTCGCCTTCAGCCGTACTCCGGTCGCCGACGGTGACGCATGGACGGTGGACGAGGGCCTGGTGCTGCGTGCCGTGGCCACGCCCGGTCACACTCCGCACCACACCTCCTACGTCTTGGCGGAGGAGGACCACGCGGTCGC
Source organism: Streptomyces sp. NPDC048197 (assembly GCF_043202395.1). Classification (NCBI taxonomy): domain Bacteria; kingdom Bacillati; phylum Actinomycetota; class Actinomycetes; order Kitasatosporales; family Streptomycetaceae; genus Streptomyces; species Streptomyces sp. NPDC048197. Next base: position 13,392 of record NZ_JBIDAJ010000014.1, on the reverse strand, counting down.
GGCGTTCACCGGCGGGTCGCTGCTGATCGGAACGGTGGGGCGGCCGGACCTGGTCGAGCCGCGGCTCACCGAGCAGCTGGCCCGTGCTCAGCACGCCTCCGCCCATCGCCTGGCCGACGAGCTGGACGACGACGTACCGGTGCTGCCCACCCACGGGTTCGGCAGCTTCTGCTCCTCCTCCCAGGCGGAGGGCGACACGACCACGATCGGCAAGGAGCGCCGGACCAACGACGCGCTGACCAAGGACGTGGACACCTTCGTCGCCGAGCTGCTCGCCGGACTGGACGACGTTCCCGCCTACTACGCACACATGGGCCCGGCCAACGCCGCCGGCCCCGCTCCCATCGACCTCACCCCACCGAAGCCCGCGAACGCCGAGGAGATCGCCGAGCGGCTGGCGGCCGGGGAGTGGGTGGTGGACCTCCGTCACCGCGTCGCCTTCGCGAAGGGCCACGTGGCCGGATCGTTCAACTTCGAAGGAGAGGGCAAGCTCGCCACCTACCTGGCCTGGCTGATCCCGTGGGGCAAGCCGGTCACCCTGCTGGCCGAGACGCCTGAGCAGATCGCCGCCGCACAGCGTGAGCTGGCCCGGGTGGGCATCGACCGTCCGGCCGCCGCCGCCACCGGCGACCCGCACTCATGGGTCCGTGCGGGCGAGCAGCCGGCCTCCTTCCCGCGCGCCCGCTTCGCCGACCTGGCGAGGGTGCGCGAGCGCGGCGAGCAGGTGGTGGTGCTGGACGTGCGCCGGAATGCCGAGCGTGCGGACGGGTTCATCGACGGCTCGGTGCACCTCCCGATCCACGAGCTGCCCGGCCGCCTCGGCGAGGTGCCGAACGGAGCGGTCTGGGTGCACTGCGCCGGCGGGATGCGCGCGGCGATTGCCGCATCCCTGCTGCACGCCGCCGGGCGCGAGGTGGTCGCCGTCGACGACGGCTTCGAGGCCGCCGCCGATGCGGGTCTGACCCTCACCCGTCCCGACAGCACCGATTACCAGTGCGTGTGCTCAGGCCAGTGAAAGGAACAGCTTCTCCAGCCGGGTGCGCATCTGCTCCCGGTCCCCCGAGGCGGCCATGTCCGCATCGGTCAGGCAGTGCTGCAGACCGGTGGCGATGATCGCGAAACCCGCCTTGTCCAGAGCCCGGGAGGCCGCCGCGAGCTGCGTGACCACCTCCTCGCAGTCCCGCCCCTCCTCGATCATCCGGATCACACCGGCGATCTGTCCCTGCGCCCTGCGCAGCCGGTTGACCACCGTCTTCAGTTCCTCAGCCGCCATCGCCAGTTCCACAACCCACACTCCTTCTTAGGATACCCCCGTGGGTATCCTAACCAAGGGGTAACGCCGAACCCCGCAAAGGAAATCCCCGTGGCACGCACCGCCTCCCTCACCGCCGACCAGGCAAAGGCCCGCCTGCACGAGCTGACCGTCATCGACGTGCGCACCCCCGGCGAGTACGCCTCCGGCCACCTGCCCGGCGCCCACAACATCCCCCTCGACCACCTCGACCGGGCCCTGCCCGTCCTGAAGACGGCTGCCGACCGCGGTGCCCTTCTCGTCGTCTGCGCCTCCGGCACCCGCTCCGCCGCCGCCTGCATGCGCCTGTCCGCACACGGCATCAGCGCCGCCACACTCAGCGGCGGCACCACTGCCTGGACACAGCTCGGCCACGACACCCACCGCCCGGCCGGCACCCGCACCCCCTGGGCCATGGAGCGCCAGGTCCGCCTCGCCGCCGGCACGCTCGTACTGACGGGGCTGCTCGCCGCACGGCGCCGGCCCCGGGCCCTCCTGCTGTCCGCGGGCGTAGCCGGCGGTCTGGTCTTCTCCGCCCTCACCAACACCTGCGGTATGGCCAAGATCCTCGCCAGACTCCCCCACAACCAGCCCAGGACCACCGCCCTGGGGACCACCCTCGCCGCCCTGACCGGCTGACACCACCAGGTCCACGAGGAACCGCCACCTGCCACGGTGAGCATCCGGCGGCGGAGGACGAGGCCCCGTTCCGGAGCCCGCGGGCCAGCCCCTCTACGCCCTTCGCCTCGCGGTCAGCCCTCGGCCGACCCGGTCAACCCGGCCGGACACGCCGTGACGCCCGATCGAATCCGGGGGCGGAACAACGCGTCCGCCTGGGCCACTTGGGCGTCCTTTCAAGGGGCGACTTGGGCGTTCTTTCCGAGTGGACGACGGCGGCGTGGTGCAGGGTGCCCAGGCATCCCGCCCCGCGGCCGCCTCGCGGCCTCGGTTGCCGCCACGTCCACGAGCAAACAACCGGTCGGGATGAGGCGCCCGCAGCTCGACAGCAGGGCCGAAGGGCCCTCGCGCCTCTCCCCCGGCCCGACGGACAGTAGGGAGGGGCAGCAAACGGAGAACCCTCCTGAGGAGGTGGACGAGGTGAGGTACTGGGACGGCGGCGGCTGGGCCTGGATGGCCTTCATGCCTCTGCTGTGGATCGTCCTGATCGGCCTCGTCGTGTGGGCGGTCGTCCGCCTCACGCGGCATCCTGCCGACCGCACCCCTGACCACGATCGCGGCTGGCCGCCACGGGAGACACCGGAAGAGATCCTCGACCGGCGCTTCGCCTCCGGCGAGATCGACGCGGACGCCTACACCGAGGCACGCGAACGCCTCGCCGCGCACCGGCCGAGGCCCCGGTGACCAGGCCGCAGGACCGCCGGCGGCCGCTGGCCGTGCTGGTCACCGCGGTGGCCGCGCCGATCGCCTCACTCCTGTGCGCCGGGGCCTATGGCTGACCACGGCTGACCACAGCTGACAACGACTGACAACGGCTACGACGCCGAGCTCCTCGCCCCCGACGGCAGCCGCACCGGACCTCCACCAGGGCCACCAGACCTCCGCCACGGCCATCGGCCCCGCTCAAGCCGTGCGCATCGCCCCCGGCTCCGTCGCACCGTTCCGCGCCGTTCCGCGCCGCCCAACTGACCGGAGGTGCGGTCGGACTGGGCCTGACGGTGGTTCTCTTCCGCTGCCCGGCCGGAGCGGGCGGTCCGAGCGAGCGCCGCGACCGCTCGACTGGCGCACGGCCGTTTGAGAGTTTCCCGGTATGCCCGGAATATTCGAAACGGGTATGCACGCCTTTCCATGGCTACGTTCTGTAGCCGCACGCCCTCCGCGTGATCCATCCGGTGTCCCGTCCACCAGGAGCTCCAGCATGACCACACCCCGGGTGCGCCCTGCGCCGGCGCCCGCCATGGACGAACGGTTCGAGGGCGGCATCACGAACACGGCGCGGCTCGTCACCACCCGGGGCACGGTCTACGCCTCAACCCCTCCCCATCATGCTCCGCCACCGCGCCCCGGGCGGTCCACTGCCCAGGCACTGACGGGTCCCTCCAGCCACTTCATCCGGCATTCCGCCACCTCTGACGTAGGAAGCGACGCATGGACAACAGTCCCCTCACCGTCCCCACCGTCCCCCCGTCCAGCAACGGCCACGGCCCCGAACCCGAACCTCCCTCGGAAGTCCACCGGCAGCTCGCCCGTGCCCTGCTGCTGATCGGCCCGAACGACGAAGACCTCAAACTGCGCTATCTCAAGACGCTGATCGACAACGGTCTGCCCCCGACCACCGCCGCCGAGCGCAAGCGTGTCCTGATCGTCGGAGCCGGCATCGCCGGTCTGGTCGCCGGTCACCTGCTGAAGAACGCCGGCCACGAGGTGACCATTCTGGAGGCCAACGCCAACCGGGTGGGCGGCAGGCTGAAGACCTTCCGTACCGAGGACCCGAAGCATCCCGCGTTCTGGGACGAGAAGCAGTACGCCGAGGCCGGGGCGATGCGGATTCCGGACTTCCACCCGCTCACCCTGGCCCTCATCGACAAACTCGGCCTGGCCCGAAGGCTGTTCTACAACGTCGACATCGAACCGGGCACCGGCTGCGAGAACGTGCACGTCCCCCCGGTCGTCTACCGCTCCTTCAAGAACAACGAGAAGTGGCAGTACGGGAACGAGAGCCCCGAATTCAAGGCCCCGAACAAGGCCAACCGCACCTGGATCCGCACCAACCGCGTCCAGGTCCGCCGGAGGGACTACGCCCTCAATCCACGCCCCGTCAACGAGGGCTTCAACCTGTCCGGCAGCGAGGCGTGCACACAGGTGTCCCAACTGGTCCACCAGGCCCTGGAACCGGTCCGGGACTACTACTCCGTGCTCAAGCCCAACGGCGAGCGCGAGAACAAACCGTTCGAGGAGTGGCTGGACGGCTGGGCCAGGGTCATCCGGGACTTCGACGGCTATTCGATGGGCCGCTTCCTCCGGGAGTACGCGGGCTTCAGCGACGAGGCGATCGAGGCCATCGGCACCATCGAGAACATGACCTCCCGCCTCCACCTGGCCTTCTTCCACACCTTCCTGGGGCGCAGCGACATCAACCCCAACGCCACCTACTGGGAGATCGACGGCGGCAGCTGGAAACTCCCCTACCGGCTCGCGGACGGTCTGAAGGACAACATCCAGATGGGCCAGCGGATGACCCGCCTGGAATACCTGGACCCCTGGAGCGACGGCGCCACCAGCCGGGTCACCCGGTCGGCCTTGCACCGGGTGGAGATCGACACGGTGAGCGAGCAGGACCCCCAGGCCCCGCCGCGGACCTGGGAAGGCGACCTGGCCATCGTCACCGTCCCCTTCTCCAGTCTCCGGTTCACCCGCGTGAACCCGCCGTTCTCGTACAAGAAGCGCCGCGCCATCATCGAGACCCACTACGACCAGGCCACCAAGGTGCTGCTCGAATTCTCCCGCCGTTGGTGGGAGTTCACCGAGGATGACTGGAAACGGGAGCTCGGCGAAGACCTGTACCGGTGGTACCAGCAGATGGGCGAGGACGAGGCCGAGGCCGCACTGGCCATGCCGGAGCACCTGCGCAATGCCCCGCACGGGGCGCTCGGCCTGCTCAGCGGGGTGGCGGACACCGAGGTCAGCGAGGCGCAGCTGAAGCACTACCGCAACTGGTCGCTCCAGCAGGCGCCGGTCCGGGAAGCCAGCCATGTCTTCGGCGGCGGCTCCACCACCGACAATCCCAACCGCTTCATGTACTACCCCTCCCATCCCGTCCCAGGCAGCGAGGGCGGCGTGGTCCTGGCCAGTTACAGCTGGTCGGACGACGCGGCGCGCTGGGACTCCATGGACGACGACGAGCGCTACATCTACGCCCTGCGCAACCTCCAGACCCTCCACGGCCGCCGTATCGAGGCGTTCTACACCTTCCACGGCCGGACCCAGAGCTGGCTGCGCGATCCGTACGCCTTCGGCGAGGCCGCCGTCTACACCCCGCACCAGATGACCAGCTTCCATCTGGACGCGATGCTGCCGGAGGGCCCGATCCACTTCGCCGGCGAGCACATCTCCCTCAAGCACGCCTGGATCGAGGGCGCGGTGGAGACCGCCGTGGCCGCCGCCATCGCCGTCCACGAGACGCCGCGGCCGGCCGACCTCGCCGCCATGGAAACCGCAGCAGCAGCCCGTCCCCAGGAGGTTCTGACGTCATGACGACCACCAAACCCGCCGCATGGAACGTGGGCCGCTACCTCGCCACCCGCCTCCAACAGCTCGGCGTCAGCCACCTTTTCGGGGTGCCCGGCGACCATCTCGGCCCCTTCCTGTCGATCATGCGGGAGACCACCGACGTCCAGTGGGTCGGCACCCCCACCGAAGTGGGAGCCGGCTTCGCCGCCGACGCCTACGCCCGGGCCAAAGCCGCCGACGCCGACCCGGACAAGGGCGAGGTGGCCATCGGCGCGGTCGCCGTCACCTACAGCGTGGGCTCCTTCAACCTCCTCAATCCCATCGGCGGCGCCTACGTCGAGCAGGTACCGCTGGTCGCCATCAACGCGGCCCCGTCCTACGAGCAGTGGCTCAACTACCAGGCGATCGGCCTGCTCACCTCCCACATGAGCCAGCGCCGCGAGAGCAACCTGGACGTCTACCGCCAGGTCACCGTCGACGCCCAGGTGATTTCCAATGCCGCGCTGGCTCCCGTCCAGATCGACACCGCGCTCACCGCGTGCCTGTCCGAGCGCCGGCCGGTCTACCTGGAGATCATGGACGATGTCTGGAAGGCGCCCTGTCCCGAACCGACAGGCACGATCGAACGCCGGGTGCGGCCGTCCACCATCCGCAACGACGAGATGTGCCGGGCGGCGGTCGAGGCCACCGTGGAACTGATCGACCGCCATGGCAATCCCATCCTGTGGGCCGGTGAGGAGATCGAACGACAGCGGCTGGAAGGAAAGTTCACCGCGCTGGTGGAGAACACCGGGATCCCGTTCTGCACCACCATCGGCGCCAAGTCCGTCGTCTCCGAGAACACCCCGGGCTTCTCCGGCGTCTACAACGGCAAGGCCAGCGATCCCAAGGTGCGCGAGACCTTCAAGGCACACGGCTGCCGGATCGGCCTGGGCACCTGGTCGACGTCGAAGAACCTCGGTGGCGAGCAGGCGCTCGGCGACGACTGGGCGGTCGCCGTACGCGACGGCGTCAGCGTCGGCGCCAGGTACTTCCCCAGTGTCCAGCTCCCGCACTTCATCGAGGAGCTCGACAGGGCCCTGAGCGAACGCTACGGCCACCACGGTCTGGCCGCCGACGCCTTCGCGCACGCCCATGACCAGGGCCTGGACGTACCGGCGAGCACGGACGCCTACCTGTCCGGCCTCAGCTCCTCGGACCAGCCGGCGGACCTGCCGGTGACCTACGACAGCTTCTTCGAGCACATCAGCGCGTTCCTCCAGGAGCAGACCACGGGCTCGGGCACCGGCGCCACCACCCCCTACACCGTGATCTCGGACGCCGCGTTCGCCCTGATCGGCTCGATGAACCTGCGCATGCCTGAACGCGCCTCGTACATCGCGCAGAACAGCTGGCTGTCCATCGGCTACTCGGTCGGTGCCACCACCGGCATCGCCCTCGCCAGGAAGCCGCGGAACAAGCGCCCACTGGTGTTCGTCGGCGACGGATCGTTCCAGGAGACCTGCCAGGAACTCGCCACCCACGTACGCCAGTTGCTCAACCCGGTGATCTTCGTGCTGGACAACGAAGGCTTCTACGGCATCGAGCAGATGCTGGTCAACCCCTGCTACTTCAAGGGCCGGACGTCCGACGGCGCCGACTTCTACAACGTCCTCCACCCCTGGAACTACGACCGCCTGGCCGAGGTGTTCGGATCCGAGAAGACCCCGATGACCGGCGAGCAGATCCACAACCACGGACAGCTGGCCACCCTGCTGGACCGCATCGCCAACCCGGAGGACACCCTCAACACCGGACCGACCCTGGCCCAGATCAGACTCGCCCGCCACGACTACCCCAAGGCCATGACGTACAAGATCAAGGAGAAGTGCCCCGACTGAGAACGGGCCGGCGGGGACCACACCGGTGGCACGGTCGAGCCGGTTGAGTGGTCCCCGCCCTACCTTTCCGCAGGCCCAACGGGCGCGTACCCCAGGCATGCGCACGGCCATCCCGGAGCCCAGCATCACCGGCGGGACTCCGAGCGGGCCGCACTGCTCGTGGAGCTCGACAGGCACCTGTACGTGCGCTGCGACGAAGCCGGTGACGACGCCTGACTGACCGAGAGCGTCGGCGAGGGCCTGGTGATAAGTGCTGTCCCGCACTTGCTGGGCGCGACCTCATGACGTCGTTCGTCAACGCGCAGTCGGCGGGCGATCCTCCTGCGGGCAAGCTCTGGTGAGGGTCCTCAGAAATGGAGACGCGGCTGTGGTGCCGGCTGTGCCAGGCTGACGGATCGCCCCGGAACACGACACAGGAGCGTCCGATGACGACACCGTCCCGCCTGTCTCCCCTGCTGGATCAATTCGACTTCGCACGCCAACGCCTCGCCGACCGATTGACAGGGCCGGTCATGGACAGCGGCGACGGGACGGATACCAAGGTGGGCCCGCTGACCGACGAGGAATACCTCTGGGAACCGGTGCCCGACTGCTGGTCGGTACGGCGGCGTGTGGCAGGACCAGGGCCGCGCGCGACTCTCCTGGCCGGCACCGGTGACTGGGGACGCGACGCCGCCTCCTACCCGCATCCTTGGCCGCCGCCCGTCACCACCATCGCATGGCGCCTGAGCCACCTCAGCGAAATGCTGACCTTGCGTGCCGACCACACGAACGGCGGCCACGCACTGACCCGGGACGACTACGCCGTCAGCGGCGACGCCGCAGGGGCGGTCGCGGCTTTGGACGCCGGTGCCGCGGCCTGGCGGAACGCGCTACTGAGCGTCGACGACGCCGCACTCGACACCACCGGGTACTGCACCTACCCGCATGGCAGCGACCCGGAAGAGCCGTTCATCGACATCGTGTGGTGGGTCAACCAGGAATTGCTGCACCACGGTGCCGAGGTCGCCCTGTTGCGCGATCTCTACCGCGCCCGCCCGCACTGACCACCGTCACCAACGCCACCACCGGCTCACGCGGCTCACACAGCACAGTAGCCAGGTCTGGTTCAGGAAGGAGTAGTGCGAGGAGAGCGGTGCGGTGGGCGTCCGCGGCCAGGGTGGTCGATGTGTAGGCACTCGCGTCACGTGTCGCCGAGCAGGGTATGGGTCAGGTGACGGGACGCGCGCCCCAGGCATCGTGAAGGGTGGGCTGCACCTCTCTCCCAAGGACGACGTGCGTCATGCCTCCTGGCAGCGTAGGCAGCTCAGCCCAGTGCGTCACGGTCTCAGCACTGGTGCGGCCGTGGGGCAACCGGACAACCCCGTCGGAGTCGACGAAGCAGTCCCTGTGTTCCGTGCCGTCCTCACTCCAGTGCAGAGTCGTGAAGTACATCGGCCTGACCAGCCAAAATTCCTCACCCCGCGCCGAGTTGGACTCCGTGGTGCGGTCAGCTGGGTACCGCCCCGTGATCGCTGCTGCCACCGGTGTACCGCTGCGCGGCAGCCTCTCGCGCGCGTCGACCCACGTCACCACGGTGTTCAGATGCGTCGTCATCTCCACCCTCACTCAGGCACTCGCCAGGCATCTGCCGCCCCTACGCCGGTGGTCCGGAACTCGGCCTAGGCACTGCCCCAACCTCGGCATCCGGCAAGACCGCCCGGCGCTCGCGAAGGTTGCTCGATCCGGGCGCCGCGTACCTCCTGCCGCCAGCCGCCTGCCGCCTGCCGCCTGTCGATGACTGCGACTGCCGTCGACTGCGACTGCTTTCGATCCACCACGCGTTGGAGATCGAGGCGTGGCGGGGGCCGCCCGTCAGGGACGCAGGGCTTTCTCGCCGTGCACGGCTGTGTATTCGGCCGCGAGCCAAGGGCCGAGATCATTGATGAGCATCCCAAGTACCGCCGGATCGGGTAAGGGTGCACGGCCGATGGACGCGGCGATACGCATCTGGTCGACGCGCTCGGGGTAGTAGCCGCCGAAGAGCTCGGCGGACTGGTAGAGGTCGCTGGTCCAGCCGCCCCATCGGGGCATGATCAGGGTGAATCCTGTGCGGACGATGCGGCGGCCGACGAAACGGCTGAGCTTCCAGCGATCGGCATCCGTGGCGGCTTCGGCTGCTTTGGCACGCCAGCGTGGAAGCACGCGGGCGAGGTCACCGTTGGTCTCCCGCGCGAGTAGGGCCGTGGGGCGGTAACGGGGCAGTTGTTCTGCGAGGTCAGGGCCCAACAACGGGGTGCAGAGGCAGGCGATGAAGAATCCGCAATCGTGACGTTCGAGGTCGCTGAGCAGAACCCGCGTGCTGGTCAGCAGGATTCCGACGCCATCGATCTGTGGGAATGCACGGTCGAGTACGGCCTCGATTGCGTTGGCGTCAGCGCGGTCGGCCTCGGTGGGCTCGTCATGGAGGGCGAGCTGGAGGTCGAGGTCGGAGACTCCCGGGATGGCGGTGCCACGGGGGATGCTGCCGTACAGGTAGGCGCTGTGCAGGCGCGTGCTGCCGAACGTCTCGCCGATACGAGCGCGGGCGGCATCGACGACCGGGACGAACGCTGCCGGCACTCGCTCCAGTGCGCCTTCACGTGCGATCGTCCCGTCGCGGTCCAGCCCTCGTTCATTCATGGGGACACTGTGCCTTGTGCTGCTCAGTGCTGCCGAGCGGATTTCCGAGCCCGTGTGGTGTCCGCGGTACCGCACCGCACCGCACCGCCCGCGCATCCGCCAGCAGGCGGCGCAGCACCGGCCCGCCACGATCGACGGACGCGACCTCGCCGCCCCCGCTCGTTCCCCAACCCGCGAGTGCGCTCGGCCACGCCGGCGTAGGTCCCCAGGCCCCACGCAGAGGCTCTGCACGGCGGCATCACTGCCGATATGCGGAGGCTGACCATCGGCACGCGGGGCGGAGGCACCCATGACCTGGTGCCGCGGAGTTTCGTCGATCCGTTCTACGTGGGGCACGCCGAGGACTGGCCGAACAGGGAGGCCGACGCCCTGACCCTGCTCACGGGGACCGGCGTGCCGGCTCCGGAACTGGTTGCGATTGATCCGACCGCCGCACATTGCGCGTATCCATCGCTCGTCATGACACATCGGGCGGGCCGGACGGTCCTCGACGATGAGGGGTTGCAGATGCGCGTTCCTGTCCTGGCCCGTCAACTCGTGGGCTCCATGCGTTGCGACCCGCCGAGCGGCCCGGGAGTGTGTGGCGTCGACGACCGCCCATACCGTCGTGGTTCCGAAGGGCGCCGATGTGGCGGCATGGGCCACGGCGGCTGCTGGAGCACACCAGGCCCAGTTTGTGGTGCCGTGCGGGGCCTAGGGACAGCTCTGATGCTTTGCCCGGCGTCGTCGGTAGAGGCCATGCAGGCTGAGGACGACCATCATGCCTGCCGTCAGCGGCCACCACCACGAGCCCCCGTTCTGGGCCATGTGCATGCCCTGCCACAAGAGAGCGATCGAGAGCAGCAGACCGAGCAGTCCCATGGCGATGTCGAGCGGACCGCCGTCCCTGAACAGATTCTGCATCTTCGTGTCCTCTACTCTGCGGCTCGCGCATCGCGGCGTCGGCGAGTGTAGTCACTACCCGCTTAAAGCCATCGCTTGGGTGCACGTTGAAAAATGGGCGCTCATGCAGAGTGACAGTAGGTCGGTCCGGCAGCACCATCGCGCCGCTCAACTTCGACTCGCCGTCACCGGTCTCGCCGCCAGGCTCAGCCGGGGTGCTGGTCGTCCTGCAAGTCGTGCAAGGAGGGTGCATAGGAAATCCCCACGATCAAGCCGTCCGCCGTGAGAAGTCTGGCCACCGTCTGGCCCCACGGCTCGGTGCGGGCCTGGTGCACCAGCTCGAAGCCCGCGCGCTGAAGCTCGGCACCGGCGGCTGTGACGGCTTCCGCGTTCGCCACCTCGAACTCGATCGATGCCTGCGGGACCACCCGGTCGGCGGGCCACTGGGCCGTGCCGAAGCATGCCTCGGCCGCCTGCGAGAGGGGCCACAGGCCGAAGTGCTTGCTGCCGGGGACGTTCCCGCTGGAGTAGTAGCCGTCGCCTTCCCCCTCCAAAGGGAGGCCAAGGGCCTCGATGAACAGCTTTCGGCTCAGCGGCGGGTCGGCGACGACCACCGCCACGCTCGTGATGAAGAGAACGTCCATGCCTGTGGTGGCACTCCCTGCTGCGACCGGACTGCGAGGCCGGAGATCCGGCCTGGTCGGGGCCACTTTCAGCAACCGGATCTCCCTCAACTCAATCTATGCGCCTGCTCCCCAAGGACCGAGGCACCCGTACCAACACCAGCATTGAGTCACCCGATCGGGCCGGCTCACCTTCGTACGGCCGCTCCCGGCCGTGCCGTCATGCCACCGTTCCCCAGACGGCTTACCGGGTTACCGGGTTACCGCGCGATCATGACGCTATGCCACGCCACGGTGATGGAATGGGACGAAGCAGGAGCCCGCGACGGCTCGGCGTAGGTCCCTCGGCAGAAACTACGGGAAACCGATACCGAGCCTTGCCCTCTTCATCCGACAATCGATCTAATGGTCTTCTCGGCTCCCGTACGCCTGTGGCAACTCCCCAACGCTGCGCTGCTCGTCGCGATGGCGCTCTGGGGCATTCTCCGCTACCCGCACCTGCCCCATCGGATACCGCAGCACTTCGGCGTCGACGGGGTGGACGCATGGACGGACCGGTCGATCGGCAGCGCGTTTGGGCCGGTGTTCGTGTTCATCGGAGCGACGGTGCTACTGACGGCCTGCGCAGAGCTGACGCTGCGAGTGACCCCGCAGTCCGAGCTACCGAACGACGCGACAGCACCCTTCGCACCTGCACCGGCGAGGTCGTCACTCAACCGGCCGCGCACCCGCGCCTCCGCGCTGTCGATCGCCCGGACATTACTGGTGCTCAACACGTGCACAGGCATCTCGCTCGCGATCGGCTGCGGCGTGCTGTGGCGTTCCGCGCCGGAACGACAAGTGTCCGGTTGGCTATTCACCGCAATGATCGTGCCGATCCTCGTCGGGACTGCCCTGACCATTGTCTCCGCTGTACGGGACCGGAAATCGCCTGCCAGCTGAGCCTGTGAGGTCCCGGGCGACCCTCCTTCGCGTACCCGATCGCGGAGGTGATCGCCCGACCCCTCACTCCCCACTGTCCTTTCCCCCTCGCACCTCATCAGAGCGCACGAGCAACCGTGGGATGTGACGAGCGGTTCAATTCCGCCAACTGAGCCTGTTGCTGGGCACGTTGACGTATTCGCATCGTTGGTGCGGTATTAGAGTGAAACGATGACCTCTCTGCCGGAAGATCCGCGGCCGCTGGCCGGCGACGACGACCGCGACAGGGCCGTGCAGCGCCTGCGGGAGGCGTACGCCGACGGGTACGTCTCGCACGAGGAGATGGACGAACGCCTTGACCAGGTGCTCACCGCCAAGACGCGCAATGAGCTCGCGCAGGCTCTGGTCGCGCTCCCGGCGGAAAGTGCGGGCTCCACGTCCACGCTTGCTGCCGCCAGCGGACGGATCCAACGGCGCGGCGCCTGGCGGGTGCCTCGGGTCCTCAAGGTCGAATCCGCCTACGGAAGGGTGTACCTGGACCTGTCCCGGGCGATCATCGAACATCCGGAAGTGGACATTGAGTTGCACCTCGGCTCCGGCCGGGCGAACATCACGGTGCCTCGCGACGCGATCGTCGATGTTGAGGGCCTGCGTACCGGCTGGAAGCACCCACTGCACAAGATCCGGCGGCGCTCCCGACCCGGCGGGCCGACCATCCGGATCTCCGGGAGCATGGAGTTCGGACGGTTGAAGATCCGCCACGCACGGCGTTGAGTTCATCCCGCACTCGGTCCAACCTGTCTCGCACCTCTTCGGCCGGGCTCGACTGCTGTTGCCTGTAAGCCTCGTGTGCTAGGGGGTGTCTTCAAATGATCTCGGGTGGTGGACCATGGTCGGGTGATACGTCGCCATGAACTATCCGATGCTGAGTGGGAGTTCGTCCGAC